>JAEZPW010000048.1 GCA_023441255.1 Acidobacteriota bacterium | reverse complement strand
GGATCGTCCCCGGTTGCACGGCGATAGCGTGCAAGAAAAAGGTCTCGTGCCTCGCGTGCCATGTTCCACTCTACGATCGCACCAGCCAGGTCCCAGGCAATGTCGGTCGGACCAGGGAAAAAGTGATCGTCTCCATGGCTGCTGCTGTCTATCTTCTGAAAGTCGCCCGCCGGAGTCTGGATCCATTCGTGCGGCAACATGCGTCCGTCCACCAGAACGGGCGAGTCGCTGAAGAGTGAACCTGGCTCCACCGATAGCTCGTATCCGAACTCTTCCGCTACATTGAAGCGGACCATGGTTTCCAGATCGGTCGCATTCTGGTGCTCGGCCGTCCGGAACTCACTTGCGCGGAATGCGCAATAATCCGCCATGCGGTCGATTAGCGACGGCGTAAGGTCTTCCGGATTCGAGGGCCTGCCAGTGAGCATCGGGTAGACGCTGAAACCTTGCGTGAAATCGGTGGGAGCAGGGCCGAAGCCCCCGGCAGCCACCTGCAATGCGCGGTCGTGAACAGCCTGTCCGAAACGTCCGAATCCCTCGAACTTAAACATCTGGCGGCGATCAGGCGAGAGGAACTTCAGGCGCTCCATTTGCGTCCATGAGGCGGGCCAGTCTGCCGTGTCGGCGAACGAGTAACGCCGCCAATCACCACCGCCGACATAGATCTTCGCTTCGTCAGGCAGGCGGGAATTCTGTCGAGCGTAGCACGAGCGGAATGCTCGCCAGCGGGAACCGGCATCGGTCGCTCGGAGCGTGTCGGGATTGGGAACCCGGCTGCCGAGAAACGTGATCCGGTCGGACCTGACGCCGGCAGCCACTAGCGCATCTCCCACCGAAAGAAACGACGACCCGCTCATCCCCGGGCCTTCATCTACAACAAGGAACTCGGCGTCTGCCGCGCACAACGTCCGGACGCGCTCCATCTGATCGGCCGTAAACTCCGTTTGGCGGTGGTACGGATGTCCAAAGGGTCGAACACAAAAGCGCTCCCCCTTGAGACCGCGGCGCCTTACGGCCGCAAGCACCAGGGCGCTGAGCGTGACTCCGATGCTGCGTATACCGATCACACCTGCGACGTTCGAACGCAGGGGTAGACTACTCGCCAGATCTACGAAATCGAGAGGGTGAAGCGCATAGTACGCAAAGCCCTCCGGGGGCGAGATCTTTAGCTCGGCGGGCGGCTGTTGAGGGAGTAATGGAAGAAGTGACTGAATCGTCGCCGCGGGGGCACCGAGTCCATCCCCCTCGGGGGCGGCGAGGAGTTGTGCCAGTGCTTCCGTGACGATTGCCGAGTTGTGGGTGTCAGGCGATGCGGCATCGGCTAGCGCGCATTCCAGTTCGCCTGCCAGCAGAACCGCGCTCACGAGTGCGTTCGTCTTCGCCGCAGGGGAACAGTTTTCGACTGCGATCAGTGCTTCACGAACAACTCTGGTGAGAGTTGCTCCGGGGACAGTCCGGCGACCGTCCCGGAAAACGAACATATTCCAGGCGGATTCGGCTTTCATCAGGCTGCTTGCTTGTTCTTGGACCCACGAGGCGACCGGGAGACGTCGCCATCTTTGTCGATGAAATACAAAAAATTGTTGTCGCGCTGGACTGCGTTCTCTACCAGGACCTCCGCTTCGCCCTCGCCCGATTTCGGTTTCTGACAAACGTTCCCGTTCCCGTCTATGTAGTACAGGTACTTCTTATAATCGCGTTGCAAATTAAGGTTTTTAACTTTCTCGGCCATTCCGCACTCCCGTCTCTGGCCTTTGATTCCGTACTTCGCTGTACCGATGCCTACTCAGGATCAAGGGGTACCCATCGAGTCCACGTAGTAGTCGCGGGTTCTGCTGTCACCCTCAGCCGACACTAAGTTTCGGATGAATTGACAGACGAAGCACTGGCGGGAAACATCTAGAATTTAGAACAACATACAGGCTATGGGTGGAGTGCCGCACCCTCCGTTGAGGGTGCGCCCAAACCAAACGAGATCACCCGTATCAGCGTTTTGGACTGCGCGGCTTTGTTCGGCCCGGATGGGCGGCCTTGTAGCTGGCAATCCTGGCCGCCCGAGCGGCCTTGCGCTCTTCAAGCTTCTGGGCCAGGGCCTGCTTCTGCGCAGCATCTTCCTCAGGCGAGAGCACCCGGCGAACAATTGGCCCGTTCATCTTGTATTTCTTTTCGAGAATCTGGCCCTGGTCGTCCTTGATGTGAATGGTGAAGGTGGGCAGATCGCCTTCCTTGTCGAAAGTCTCATGGCCGACGCTTACCGGGAAAGATCCGAAAAGGTTGCGCTCGCGATAGGCCGTTTCGTAGCGGTGTCGCCTGCCATTCCAGGAGAACACGCGAATGTGGTTGTAATCGAACGGCTGGCCGTCCTTAGGCTCAGTCGTAAGTACCAGATATTGCGGCACTTGTTTCGTAGTCCCGTCTTCTCCGAAGTCCTGGACCGTGTTAATTACGAAGCTCGCCACAATGCGCTTCCCTTCGGCATAGCGCGCGATCTCAAGCGGCACATCGACATCGACCATGCGCGCCAGAACCCAGCCTACGTGTTTCTGCGAGTCACGCACGAGCCACCAGTCTTCTGGAATCGATGGCGGAGCTTGGGGGAGTTTCGTCGGGGCAGGTTTTGACCCTGGCAGCTTTGCCTCTGCTTTCGGTGCCGCCAGTGGCGCCTGCACACCGGCCTGTTTCGCTGCCGTTTTTTCAAGCTGGGGTTGAGGAGGCGCAGCCGCCTCTTGTTGAATCTTCTGCAGTTGTTGCTGGTAAGCCTGTATCAGCTTGGCATTCTTGTCGGTTACGGCGCGCTGCAGCACATCAACCTTTTCGCCTTCCTTCAGCTGATAAAGGTGCTCCCCGTCTCGTGCCGGGGTGAGGTGCATGTTCAATTCGGCGCGAGTGGCGCCATGTGCCTGCGCGGGCGCTGTTCCATGCTGATTTGAAAGCTGAGTAAAGCCGTCGAAGATCTCCTGATCAACAAGGTATCGCTCCTCGACCCAGCCTTCCCCTACGCCCTCGGCCCGCACACGAGAAAACCGCTTGCTCCTCTCCAATACCTCGACCCGCTGCCCATTGGGCACGGTTCCCACCTTGTTATAGACAGCTGACAGGCGGTCGCGCAGATTCACCTGCGGTGCTGCAATGTATGCGTATTCCTTCTTGGTGAGCCGGCCATCCCGGCCGCAACCGGTTACGGAGATCACAAGACAAACGACTGTAAAGAGTGCGGCGGCGCGAAGGACAGCGCGCGTATGGCGAAACATCGGCTTCATCATCCCGGTCACGGAGATCACATTGAAATATAGCAGGATGGTAGCAGGAGGGTGTATCGGTCGAACGCACTAACGCGTCGAACCGGAGGCTGTATTCTGGACATATGACGAGGTTACGTTGGCCGGTCGTTTTTTCTCATGCGCTCGTCGATCGGCTTGCGCCCACGGTATCCCTCTTCTACTCCATGCCAGAAATCGATCCGCTGCTCGCCCAGTTTCCAACACAGAAGGACGATTTCGCCGTCAACCTCGCACGGAAAATCAAGAAGCCCGATGTCCAGATCCTTGACCTGTACACCGATCGAATCGATCTCGGAAACTGCATCCTTAACCTGTTGCAACTCACGGTCGCGCTGCTGCTTTCGGCCTTGGACGGCCGCAACGTCGACCAGCGTGCCCCCGTTCAAAAAAATCCGATGAGCGACCCCCTGGAACTCTTCCTCGAACTCCTGAACGCGCTTCTTTCCTTCGATCGCTTTCTTGATCAGCGATTCCAGCACAGGCAGCAGAGCGTCAGCCTCATCCAATGTGAAAGTTCGATCCATCTCTGAACTATTGAATCTCCAGCATACGATCCAGCGCTACTCGCGCCCACCTCTTTGCGTCATCCGGAACTGCGATCCGGTTGACCACATTGCCTTCCACCAGGTTTTCCAGCGCCCAGCAGAGGTGCTGCGGTGAAATGCGGAACATCGTCGTGCAAAGACACCCGGAGTCGTCCAGAGTCATGACGCGCTTGCCCTGCGCAGCAAACTCCTTGCCCATGCGATTCACCAGATGAATCTCGGTGCCGACGGCAAAAGCGGTCCCGGCCGGGGCCTCGCGGATGATCTTGATCAGCTTATCGGTGGAGCCGATTCCGTCCGCTTTTTGGCACACTTCCCAGCGACATTCGGGATGAACAATGACTTGGATGCCGGGATAAGTCGCGCGAACGTGGTCCACGTGTTCGGGCAGGAACCGCTGGTGGACTGAGCAGTGCCCTTTCCACAAAATAACTTTCGCTGCACGCAGGCTTTCCGCCGTCTGGCCGCCCATCGGCATGTATGGGTCCCACACCACCATGTCTTTGAGTGGCACGCCCAGAGCGTAACCAGTATTCCGCCCCAGGTGTTGGTCAGGAAGAAACAGTATCTTCTCGTTTTTTGCCCATGCCCAGTGGAACGCGCTGTTGGCGTTCGAAGACGTGCAGACCAGGCCACCGCGCTCCCCGCAAAAAGCTTTGATTGCCGCGGTCGAGTTCATATACGTGATAGGCGTGATGCCATTGCCCGCGTCGTCCGTCAACCCGAGCGCCACGAACTGCTCCCATGCATCTTCGACCTGGGTTATCTCGGCCATGTCCGCCATGGAACAGCCAGCGTTCAAGTCGGGAAGAATCACCTGCTGGCCGGAACGGCTTAGCACATCCGCACTCTCGGCCATGAAGTGGACGCCGCAGAAAACGATGTACTTGCTGTCGGTCTCAGCCGCCGTTTTTGACAGACGATAGGAATCGCCACGTGCATCGGCGAAACGAATCACCTCGTCGCGCTGATAGTGGTGTCCGAGAACGATCGCTTCTTTGCCCAGAGCGTCTTTGGCCGCGGTAATGCGCTCGTCCATCGTATGGTCGGGTTGCAGGAGGTAATTTTCGAGACTGCAAGATACGCCAGTAATCGTAGCCAATGTTTTGTGCTCGCTTTCAGTTCCTCATCGGAACGGGGGTGTTGAAAGCATTCGCGGCTCCAGCAGACTCACTGCGATATGTCGCCCAGCCTGCGGGGATGTTGAAGCCGAGAGTTCTTCTTTAGAACCTTTCCAGAGTATTTGATGCCAGTCACAGCGCGGCGTCGCACTAACTCACACCCCACTGTGACATGCGCAACTCCACATTTTCCTCCGCCAAAAACCACTTCGCAAGAAGAAATGTGCAATCTCAGCCGCCGATGTGGACCATCGTGCGCGAGGCCGGAACGAAATCCTCCTCGCCGATGTGGTGCCGCTCTTCTTTGTGGTTCACGACCGAAACTATGAATTCGCTCAGTTCCGTGTCAGACGCGCCGGCGCGCATTCGTGCGCTTAGATCATGTTCGAATACCGAAAAGAGACAGGTGCGGATCTTGCCGTCTGAGGTAATGCGCACCCGGCTGCAGTGTCCGCAGAAGGGATGCGAAACGGGGGCGATGATGCCGATCTCACCGAGACCATCGTCAAATACGAACCGCCGAGCCGTCTCGCTATCAAAATTCCGCGAAATCTCGGTGAGAGGGCGAAATTCGCTCATTCGCGCAATGATCTCGTCCATGGTCACAACAATGTCGGGCGACCACACGCGATCCTCTTCCAGCGGCATAAATTCTATGAATCGGACGACGACACCCTCATTTCGGGCGAACTCTCCGAACGCAGCGATCTGGTCGTCGTTGAAGCCCCGCAGCAGAACGCAGTTGATCTTCACCGGCTCGAGCCCCGCTTTCTTCGCGGCGCGAATGCCGGCCAGCACCTTGTCGTACGCGTTCTTCACGCGAGTGATTCGAGCCGAGCGCTCCTCATCGACCGCATCCATGCTCACGGTAACGCGGCTCAACCCGGCGTCCTTCAGCGGTTGCGCGAGTTCCGCCAGCAGATGGCCATTCGTTGTCAGTGCCAGGTCGAGCGGAACGCCATCGCAGTTGCGCAGCCTGGAAAGGCGGCGAACGAAATCGACCAGTCCGGCCCGCAGCAGCGGTTCGCCGCCAGTCAGTCGCACCTTGGTGATTCCGTGGTCCGCGAACAGACTGACCATGCGGAAGTAATCGTCCATGCTCAATTCGGGAAACTGCGCGCCAACATTCCCCGTCCGACAATAAACGCACTTGTAGTTGCAGCGGTCCGTGATCGAGAGCCGCAGGTCAGTAATATTTCGTCCGAATTTGTCGATCAGCTTCATTCGCGTGAATTTGTCGCGGGCAGGATGCGCTCACCGGCCAAGATCGGAGGGAAGGCGAACGCGAGTGGCAGGTTGACGGCCCGCGCACCAGGTTCACGCCTGCGTTTCCTTTCCAAGCACGGGAGGCGCCGGCGTTTCCACCTGCACCCTGGGCCCTCTGCAGTAGATTCAAGAATCGCTGCAAAGTGGCACCGCCACCGCGACCAGGCTTGGTCGCCACAGGTTCACGGCGGTCGGAAACTACTTCAGTGGATTATAGGCTAAATCCCGGTGTGAAGTTGCCTGTCACCTGGCCGCCGCCTGGGCCAAACACGAGACCCACTCCGCCGCGGTCATGACCTTGGCAAAACGCGACTGTTGAACAACAAGCACGGCGGTGTGCAAGTCTTTCGCTGAAATCGAGCCTGCGCTGTTGCTGAACTCAAGCGTTCCAGTGGCGTCAGACAGGAACTCAACCTGGAACCCCAGATGGACTGCCTGCCGGGACGTCGTGTCGCAGCACATCTGGGTCATGTAGCCGCAGATTGCAACCGTATCGATTCCGCGCGACCGCAACACCGTTTCAAGCTCCGTGTCAGTAAAGGAACCAGGAAGACTCTTGTGTATTACTGCGACGTGCGCCCGGCTTGCGATCTCAGGATGAAGCTCCCATCCCGCACTCCCCTTCAGAAACACCGCTGAGTCAGGTTGAGGTGCGGCGTGCTGTATCACGACGACCGGCACGCCAGTAGCGTCCGCCGCGTCCACGGCCCTCAGTATGTTGGCAAGACTGCCTTCTGGATACGTCACAGGCATCTTTCCCGTGAAGTACTCGTTCTGCACGTCGATCACTAGCAACGCACGTTTCGCGGCCATGAGGTGATTGTAAGCGAAGTAACCCTGGGCTGCCCTGGCCAGCTTTGCACCGGACGTATGCGTGTGAAGGAGGGCAACCGGGTCCCGCGCCGGGCATCTCAAGTCGCCGGGTTTCCAATTTCCAAAAAGGGGAGTAACAAGGCATGCGGAAGTATCAAATGTTCGTCGCTGCTGTCGCTCTGCTGTTCGCGATGTCAATGGCGGCACAGACATCGCCTAGCAGCTCTGGCCAGAGCACAAGCGGCAACACGTCGAACAGTTCCATGGGCTCTCAGGACCAGAGTTCAGGGTCCACGGGTCAATCCAGTTCATCGGCTTCCTCTAACCAGTCGGATCACGGTTCCAGCGAAAAGGCCAAGGACCTCGAGGGCTGTGTGGTGCGCGAGCGCACCGACTACTACATTTTCCCGAAGAAGGGTCAGCCGATGCGCGCGACCGGTTCTGATCTGAGCACGCATGTGGGCCATCACGTGAAGGCGCATGGGACCGAGCAGCCATCCAGCGGCTCGGCAGCCATGAGCAGTGGTGGAACCAGCGGAACCATGGCAAGTGGCAATGAAAGCGCCAGCGGTTCGACCGGCTCTTCCAACGCCGGCGTAGCTGGGAACACCAGCGGCACCGCGAGTTCGTCAACCGCCTCGAACATGGGTGCGGGAGCTGCGGGTGCGTCCAACAAAGAGTTCGTAGTAGACCGCGTGGACATGATCGCCACCACCTGTCCGGCAAACATTCAGAAGAAGATCGACGCCAGCGGCATGAGTGGTGGGTCGGCCAGTCCGACCGGATCGAGCGGGATGAGCAGCGGATCAACCTCCGGTATGGGCGAGTCCAGCACCGGTTCAACAACTGGGTCGAGCACGGGAACCACTGGTTCGACCGGATCGGGGATGGGTTCGACCTCTGGATCGAGCACGGGGTCCAGCACCACGAATCCGCCAGCCGGCTCAACTCCGCCGACTGTTCCTCCAAGCTCAACCAACAATCCACCGAGTTCTAGCTCAAATCCGCCACAGCGTTAAACGAGCTCCGTCAATCGAAAAGCGCAGCGTTCGTTGACGCTGCGCTTCTTCTTGCCGACGCGTTTAGGTGCAACTCAAACTCTAGTGCGTGCGCTGTGCTCGACCGGCATTTTCAGACATCAGAACAGCCAGAACGCCGCGTTTCCTCGTTTCGATGATTAAGCTGCCGATACGCTCGCGATCGGCAGTTGGCCACATCTCATCCAGAGCGTTCCAGCCCTGTTTTTCGCGCCCGCTGTAAAGGTAGCTGAGCACCACGGAGAGGACCAGACTCTTTGTTGCAAACCACCGGTCTTCGTCCTCCCATTGTTGCTCGTCCTTGGAGGTCGTGCTGACCGGAGGAGCTCCGTTCCGAAAGCTAACAAGGCGTGTGGCCGGGAGCTGCTCGCGCGCCGCTGCAATGGTCTTGTCATACTCAGACTGAAACCGCGCTCCCACATCGTTCAGCCCTCGACCAGACAGTTCGAGATAGACGGCAGGCATCGGCGAGTACGCGTGCGGCAAGCCATCAAAGTAGTCGAACGCACCGTCGGCCGTAACAAGGACTATGCGCCCACTCTTCTCGTGCTTGAATCCGATGCTGGTCTGATTTTCGATCTTCCGGATGAGCTCAGCCTGTGTCCCAACCGACAGTATCCAGTAAGTCCAGCAGCAGTGAGCTCCTCCTGAATACCCTTCCAGCACCAGGCTGGGAACACCGTCATTCGCCACACTCTCCCCAGTTACCGGGTCAACCTTCATCCACACATCTGAGGCGGAGAAAACTTCAGCGTTGTGTCTATCGAGCAAGACAGCCCGGCAAACGTACTCGTTCTCCACGTCCGGCACAACCGTCGCACGCAGCGTATAACCTTCGATCCTGCGCTCGAAAGCGCCGGTGCCCTCATGGCAGCCTTCCGGGTTTTGGGCACATGCTGCGGCGGCGGCAAGCAACAGGAACAACGACGCTGCTGTTCTGGCCATCTGCATAGGCAGTGCATTGTCGCGCGCTTGCTGTCAAAAGAAAAGCGCACCCCTGATCGGGGTACGCCCGACTGAAGAACTCGATTAATTACATGCCATCGTAGTTCGGCCCGCCGCCGCCCTCCGGCGGAACCCACGTTATGATCTGGTATGGGTCCATGATGTCGCAAGTCTTGCAGTGCACGCAGTTTGACGGATTCAGCTTGATTCGCTTCCCGGACGCGACATCCGCGGCCTCCTCCATCTCGTACACGCTGGCGGGACAGAAGTGCGTGCAGGGGTTCCCGTATTCGCGTACGCACCGCTCATTGCAGATATCGGTATCGTGAATCACCAGGTGCGCAGGCTGATCCTCCTCGTGCTTCGTGCCAGAGTGATAGACGTCGGTCAGTTTATCGAACGTAAGCTTGCCGTCGCCCTTGTAGTCCCCGAGCAGATGCGCACGGCCATCGCCGTTCTTGGATAGCTCTGCCAGGTGCTTCAGGCGCTCGTGACCCGCGTGACCGGTGTAGCGCGCACGCAGCCCGCGTCCGCCAGTCACCTGCTGAACAGCAGTGTGGAACATGCCGTGCCAGAAGCCCTGCTCGAAGCCCTGATGGAAGTTGCGCACCGGCCAAAGCTCTTCCTTGATCCAGCTGTTCTCGACGCGCTGCTGAAAAGTGGCAAGCTGTGCTGCGGAAAAGTCGTTGCGGACCATAGCGTCGAACGCGGTCTCCGCCGCCAGCATGCCGCTCTTGATCGCGAGATGAATGCCCTTCAGTCGCTGCGAATTCAAAAGCGCCGCGGAGTCGCCAAGTATCATCCAGCCGTCGCCTGCCACGGGCGGAACAGACCACCATCCGCCATATGGCAGCGACTTCGCTCCGTAGCGGATCATCTTGCCGCCCTCCAACAGTTTGCGAACGAACGGATGTGTCTTGAATTCCTGCAACACCCGCTGCGGATCAAGGCGCGGGTCCGGGTAATCCAGGCCGGTGACAAAACCAAGTGAAACTAGATTGTCCTTGCCGCCGTAAATCCACGCGCCCCCGTACTCGCTGGAAGTGAGCGGCCAGCCCATGGTGTAGATGACCTCGCCGGGCTGAATACGCCCCGCAGGGAGCTCCCACAGTTCTTTCACACCCACTCCGTACGTCTGTGGGTTTCGATCTTTGTCCAGTTGAAAGCGGCCGATGAGTTGCTTCGCAAGCGAGCCGCGCGCGCCCTCGGCAAGAACGACAACCTTTGATCTTAGATCGTAGCCCGGTTCGAAATTCGACTTGGGTTCGTTGTTCTTGTCGACACCCTTGTCGTCCGTGCGGACCCCCACCACGCGGTTGTCTTCGACCAGCAGTTCCGACCCGGCAAACCCGGTAAAGATCGTTATCCCGGCTTCCTCAACCTTTTGGCCCAGCCATTTCACAAACTTGTTGATCGAGATGACATAGTTGCCGTGGTCCCGCATCGGTGGCGGAGTGATCGGCGACTTGAACTGACCTGTCTTGGTCAGGAAGTAAACCGCCTCCTTCGATACGGGTGCGTCGAGCGGAGCTTCCTTTTCGAAGCCGGGCAGCAACTCACGCATCGAACGCGGGTCCAGTAGTGCGCCGCTCAGACAGTGCTGGCCGACTTCGCGCGCCTTCTCGAGAACGTAAATGTTCTCTTTGCTGAGCTGAGCGTCAGGGTGTGAAGCGTTGTGCTGGTCGATAAGCTGCGAAAGTCTGAGTGCGCATGCCATGCCCGCCGGGCCACCTCCCACGATGACCACCTCGGCTTCCATGGCCGGACGCTCTACGTCAGCAAGCGGTTTGCGAAACACAAGCATCGATTATCGACTCTGAATGAAATTGGGGCCGGAACACTGACTTAGATGCAGGAAACAAGCCCGCTCAGTCGGAGAGTACGACCGAAACGGGCCTAAGAACACCGCCTGGAGAGGCCACTAACCGCCTGCTCTCGCCTTTTTCACTTCTTCAACGAGAGGCGGTACCACGTCGAACAAATTGCCGACCACGGCGTAGTCTGCGATCTCAAAGATTGGCGCCTCCGCATCCTTGTTAACCGCAATGATCGTCCGCGCGCCCTTCATCCCCACTATGTGCTGGATCGCTCCGCTGATGCCGAGTGCCAGGTAGACCTTCGGTGCGACTGTCTGCCCGGAAGAGCCGACCTGCCTTTCCATCGGCAGCCACCCCGAGTCGCAGATGGGGCGCGACGCGGCGATTTCACCGCCCAATGCGTCTGCAAGCTGCTTGGCAATCTCTATGTTCTTCTGTTCCTTGATCCCGCGTCCGACTGCAACGATGATCTCGGCCTGCGTGAGATCGACCGCCTGCTTCGCCTCCTTGAAAGGCTCCTCGGGCCTGGTACGCACCACATCCGCAGGAATGTCGATATTCACGGCCTCAACCGGCGCGGCAGAGTCGCCGGTCTGCACCTGGTCACCCCGGAACGCGCCTGCCTGGAAAGTTGCGAAATGCGGACCCTCTCCCGTCGCCGACACGTCTGCCGCAAACTTCCCCTGGAACATCTGGCGCGTGAAGACGATGCGGTCACCGTCCTTTTTGTACCCGACACAATCGGTGACCGCGCTCCGTTGCATCGACGTGGCCAGTTTCGGGATAAAGTCACGCACCTGATAGGTGTGCGGCATCAATACCAGCCGAGGCTTCTGCTGTTCGATGAACTTCTTCAGTGCAAATGAATACGCATCGGGAGTGTAACGGGCCAGGGCCGCTGACTCCACGTCGTATACCTTCGATACCTTCTTGCCTGCGACTTCATCGGCGATGCCCTTCACTCCTTCGCCCAGCACCGCCGCTTCGACAGGCCAACCGGTCTCAGCCGAGATCGCCTGAGCGCCGGTGAGCGTTTCCCAGGAAACGCGGTTCAGTTTGCCTTCGCGCTGCTCAACAACAACAAGGATCTTGTCAGCCATTCGATTCAGCTCTCGTACTGTGATTTCTTCCGGTACTTGGCCCTGAATCCCAGGGGTTCGTCGAGAGCTCCAGCAGCACAGCCCTACGCTGCTTCCCTCTCTTCCGTCCGCTCATATCCCAGCCGGGATATGTGCCGTCCCGCGTTCGTATTGAGGTAAGCGCCCGCCGTAATGAGACCAAAACCGATCACTCCCTCAATGATGGTCCAGTAAAGCCAGAAAAAACTGCCCGACCGAAACCCCACCCAGATCATGGATGCCGGTATCACGTTGAAAAACAACAGCACCCAGCCAGTCGTCCGTAATATCGAAGCCAGTCGCAGGTCGTCCTCGACGGCGTCCATCTGTATCTGCTCGACCCCATAGTTCGACATTTGGCCCCCATTTGGCTGGACGCTCTAGCCGTCGAACTCGCTCGAAGTCACACAGTCGAGTACAGCCGCGCTAAATCACCCGCGCTTCGTTGCGCAACTTGTCCACCAGTTTCTTGGCGACTTCGGCCGGAGATCCATCCAGCACCTCGGTCTTCTTCGTCTTCTGAGGTATATAGAGTCGCTCGATCTGCTGGAGGTTTGAACCAAGTGCGGGCTGCACCTCGGCGAACGTCACTTTCTTCAACGGTTTTGTCTTCGCCTGCTTGATGCCGATTAGTGTCGCGTACCGAAGCTTGTTAATGCCGGACTGAATCGTGAGCACTGCCGGGAGAGGCATGTGCACGAACTGGAAAAAGCCTGACTCCAGTTCGCGCTTGACCTTGATGCCACCGTCCGCCTTCTCGATCTGCATGATGATCGTCGCGTGGGGCCACCCAAGCAGTTCAGCCAGGATGACTCCGGTCTGTGCATAGCCGAAATCATCAGACTGCAGACCGGTAAATATCAGGTCGAAGGATTCGCCCTCGATGGCGGCGGCGAAAGCCTTGGCGATATTGAAAGCATCCAGGGTGGCGAATTCGTCCCCTTCAAGGTGAATGGCGCGGTCCGCGCCCTTCGCCAACGCCTCTCGCAACACCTGTTGAGCGCGTGCCGGGCCGGCCGTGATTGCGACCACCTCTCCGCCGTGCTTTTCCTTCTGCCGCAACGCTTCTTCGAGTGCGTACGCGTCCGGTTCGTTCACTTCGTAGGAAACGTCCTCGCGGATCCACTTGCCGGACTCGTTCACCTTCAGCGGTGCGTCCTTCTGCGGAACCTGCTTCATGCAGACCAGAATCTTCAACGATCACCTCTCAACCCGTACTGGATTGGACAATGAGGTCCGGGTTTTCCCCACAACCCGGTTTCGACCCGCAACGGACCCCACTCCGTCGGGCAAACGCAGAAGTATAAACGAGCCGGGGAGTTATTGGCGAACTCCCAGTTTTGCTATGGGATCTCTGACGGATCACGGCGACAACCCAAACACGTACATCGTGACCCGATTGAACTTATCGATTGCCGAAGTTGTCCGGATCGACTGCTGCTCCGGTGGACGTCCCTGCGCCTTCGCCCAGAAAAACGACCGACTGAACTCCCGAGACCTCAAACCGTTTGCGGCAGCGCAGATTCTTGCAGGCCACAAGATCGTCCCGGCGCACCATGTACGACTGCAGTTTGGCGAACTTGGCGCGGTCCCGTTCGTCAGCGCCGCGCGGGATCTGGCGTTTCTTGGTGCGAACGGTCCAGCTCAGTTCATAGTCGTTCCCCTGGTGGCAATGCGGACAATTCAGGCGCGCAATTTTCTTATCCTGCCGCTCTTCAAAGAACTCTCGTTCATCCAGTGCCATCTGCTCTCAATCCTTTATCATTCGTTATACGAATTATTGCATAATGCAATGCTGACGCTGCTACTTCAGATTCAGCCGGATTCAGCAGATGGCTAGAAAAAAGAAACCGGGAGTTTTTCGCGCGGACAAGGCCGTAAAGTCGATGGCCCGCGAGGCGATTGGTACGCCTCCGCCCACGCGTGCCGTCCCGGTGAAGAAGAAGACAGCCAGAGAAAAACACAAGGCCACGCTCCAGAAGTTGCTCGCGGGCGAGTAAGTACGGTGCTGGGTTAGCCCGCGTCGTTCATGAGCGTGCCGTTCTCTGTCGAATCATCTCGATCAACTCACTTGCCACCGGCGTTTGTATGCCGTGCGCTTTCCCGCCGCGAACGATGGGTCCGCCGATGGCGTCCAGTTCGGGCGCGCGACCCGATTCGACGTCTACCTGCATCGAGCTTTTCATGTGCGCGGGCAAAGCCTCGATGGTCGAAAGAGTCCCTTCCACGTCTACATTGGCGCCTTCAGCCTTCGCCACGGCACCGGCCTCCCGCACTGTCGCTCGCAGGCGTTCATGCCATACAGGATCACTTACCAGACCACCCTTGTCTTTGCCGGACGCGGAGTTGTTCAGGGCAAGCGGTGCAAGAAACACCAGTTTCCGCCACATCAGGGTCTTGTCGTCGTCTACGAACTCACACGTGAAACCATAGTCGCTAAGCTTCTTCAGCAGCGGTTCAAGCTGCGGCTTCGCTACTGACGAAACCGCAAGCCTTGCGAAAGGCGAGCGATGTGCGATCTCTCCGGGCGCAATGCGCTCCGACGAAACGCTGATCGTGGCTGGCACTACGCGGTTCTCGCCGAAAAGATTCCGCAGGCGCTGAATGTGTTCGACGCCATTCAAAAGCGGGATGAGCAGGTCGAAACGATCTTTGCCGGCCAGCAGCGTCTCGATCGCGGCATCCATTTGCGTCGCCTTTGTCGTGAGCCACACGACATCGAAGTGCTCGTCGAGCGACGTCGCACGGCGGACCGGGACATCCAGGTTGCCGAATGTGCTTGTCAGCCGTATGCGGTCCGGATGTTTCGGATAAGTCTCCGGCCGCAACACCACCGTTACCTCTTCTCCCACATGGACCAGGGCGGCTGCCATCAGCCCGCCAACCCCACCAGCGCCAATGATTGCGTGTTTCATATCGAAGCTCAGCTATTCTTCATCCATTCCGAATAAAGCCGATGAAAGTGGTGTACGCAGCGCTCCTGCTTCGCGCTGAACCGGCCACGGTCATAACTCCTTGACTTCAGGTTGCGATGCACCAGTTCACATATCTGACCGTCCTCGACCTGAATCTCGTCGCTGAACGCCACGGTTCTCGCCGGAGCGTCAGTCTGAAGTACCTCTTCGGGAAAGTACCATTCGAAGATGGCAACTGTCTTTTCAAGACCAAGCGGTAGAACGATGTTGAGCGACGTGTTGTCCGGATAACAGTTCAGCATCCAGTTTGGGAAAATCCAGAAGTAATCCACCACCTCGTCGCCGCGGGCCTGCGCGTAACGGCGTTGTCCACTCGACTCATTCTGCGGTCCGCGAATCGGGCTGTACTGGCGTGAGTGGTGCTCGTAGGTCTCTGTCACGTACTGACCATAATCAAGCTCCCGGTTGAGGCCCGGGTGCACACTGGGCAGGTGGTAACCTTCCAGGTAGTTGTCGATGTACACCTTCCAATTGCATTCCATGACATAGTCGTGACGCTTGTAGAGCTTTAGCTTTTCGAGTCCATACCGTGCAGCCTGCGCGGGCAGTTCGCGGAGCTCTGTTTCCAGCGGCTCGGCCGAGGCGTCCAGGTTGACGAACACCCACGCACCCCACTCGGCAGTCGCGACCGGACGGAGTCCGAACTGGCCATAATCGAACTCCGCGGTACCGTCCATCTCGGGTGCATTCACCAACCCACCGTCGAGCCCGTAAGTCCAGCCGTGATAGCCGCACCGGAACACCTTGCGATTTCCGCAGCCTGAAGCGGGCGGGCCGGCTCGGTGGCGGCAAACGTTGTAGAACCCGCGCAATTTGCCATCCTGTCCGCGCACGATCAGTAACGGTTCTCCAACAAGCTCCGTCGTGAAGTAATCGCCGGCGTTTGAAACCTGCTCGCGGCGGCCCACGATCTGCCAGGTGCGTCCGAATAATGCGCGCTGCTCCCGTTCGAGTACCGCCGGGTCCAGGTAGACCCACGACGGCAAGGTCCAGGACGTGGCGGCATCGGGGCCAACCAGATCTTCCGATTTCCTGATGGCGGTGGGCCGGGAACTCGACATGCTACCCTCCGGCGACTCTGATTCTGAATTTCTGCACAACGGTTGGCTTTTTCGATGATTCCAATGCACAATGCGGCCCTGAATTTGTCCGATGGTCCACACAACGCTCTTGTCGTTGTGTGGGGCCCTAGAGGTGCGAATGTCGCAACTCGCCTCACAAGTTGCGGTTCCTCAACCGGCGGCCCCGGCCCGCGAACGCCTCTTGCGCGTCCTTGGCGTGGGCTTCGGCCTGGCAGTCACGCTCGGCAATACCATCGGTGCTGGCATTCTTCGCACCCCCGGCGAGGTAGCATCCTACCTTCCAAACGCATGGCTTTATATCGGTGTGTGGTTGCTGGGCGGGGCCTACGCACTGCTCTGCGCGATCTCCGTTGCCGAACTTGCCACCATGATTCCGCGCTCCGGAGGCCACTATGTGTTCGCTCGCGAAGGCTTGGGCGACTTCGCCGGCTTCCTCATCGGATGGTCCGATTGGCTCTCCATTGCCGGAAGCAACGCGCTTATCGCGATAGTCGTTGGTGAATATGCCGGTCTGCTGTTCCCCGTCCTCGCCCCTCATGGCATCGCAGTTGCTTGCTCCGTGGTTACTTTTTTTGCCCTGCTCCAATGGCGGGGCATTCGCTGGGGTGCCATCGTTCAGAACTTCAGCTCGGCGGTGAAAGCGCTACTGTTCCTACTGCTGGCACTGTTCTGTTTCCTTCTTTCCCATCCCGCGATTGCCGCCACGGCGCCGCCACCTCTCCCCACAGGCGTTCCGCTGCTCGCTGCATTCGTGCTGGCCATGCAGGCAGTTGTCTACAACTACGACGGCTGGCAGGGAATTATCTATTTCGGAGAAGAAGTACAAAACCCCGCCCGCGACGTGCCACGCTCGATGTTCGGCGGCGTACTACTCGTGACGGCCATCTACATCTCGCTCAATCTTGCCATCCTGCACGTCGTCCCCATCTCGCAACTGGTCGGCAACAAATTGGCGTTGGGAGCAGCCGCGGCCGCGATCTGGGGAGAACACGCAGACACCATCATCCAGGTGGTCACGATCGTGTCGCTGCTGGCGGCGGTCAACGCCATCCAGTTGGAAGGGTGCCGGGTCATGTACGCCATGAGCGAGGACGGCCTATTCATCGCTGCCGGTAAACGTGTGAACCTGGGCGGGACCCCCGATTTCGGGCTCCTGCTGAGCCTTGTGGCCGAGGTCGTGTTCATCCTCAGCGGGACCCTAAACCAGGTCCTCGCTGCGCTGGCGCTGTTCTTCGTCACCAACTACATCGTCGATCTGGTCACGGTTTTTCTTTTGCGGCGCAGGCAGCCAGACCGCCCCCGGCCTTACCGCACCTGGGGTTATCCGTGGACAACAGCGCTGGCGCTTCTCGGCTCGGTTGCTTTCATCGTCGGCGTCTTTCTAAGCGACACGCGTAATTCGGTGCGTTCGCTGCTTGTACTGGCGGCAAGCTATCCTCTCTTCAGGGTGATCAAGCATTTCAGCGCCCCCAAACCTGCGTCAGCCGGGCACCACTAACTTGTTAGAATGACGCGCGCGGAGGAACTCCTGTGAGGCCAAAGCTCGAACTGCTGTCCCCCGACCTGGTCAACCGCATAGTCAAAGAAGCCTTTGAACTGCTTGATGACCCGGGAATCATTGTTTCGGCGCCCGAAGTCGTGGAATTGCTGGCCTCGGCCGGAGCCAGACTCCGGGACGACCGCGCGCGCATTCCCGAAGCGCTCTGCAGGAAGGCGTTGGAATCCGTCCCACGCGAGTTCGACCTTTACGACCGGCGCGGAAACCCGGTTGTGCACTACGGCGGAGACGCCGTCCACTTCGACCCCGGTTCCTCCTGCCTGAAGATTCTTGACCCCGAGACGCTGACGCCTCGCCTCGCAATGGCAGACGACCTCGCCACGCTCGTCAAGGTCACGGAGATGTTGCCCCAATACGCGGCCCAATCTACGGCCGTCGTATGCAGCGACGCCACCCCGTCTGCCGGTGATTGGTACCGCCTGCTGCTCGTACTTTGGTATTCGGAGAAACCGATCATCACGGGGGCATTCAATGCCCAGACCCTCAGCATCATGCTCGACCTGCTTCGCATCGAGAGCGCCGGGGACGAAGCATTGCGGCGAAAGCCTCGGGCCGCATTCGATGTCTGCCCCTCTCCCCCGCTGAACTGGTCGGACTTCGCCGCCCTCAACATGGTGCAACTCGCGCGTGCGGGCGTTCCGGCAGAAATGGTCTCCATGCCGATGGCCGGAGCAACGGCTCCTATCACTCTCGTTGGGTCTGTCGTGCAGCATGCCGCAGAATCCATCGCCGGCATCGTCATTCACCAACTCGCCGCTCCAGGAGCACCGGTCGTGTGGGGCGGCGCACCCACCATCCTGGAAATGCAGTCTGCCACCACCCCGATGGCGGCAATGGAAACAGCGATGCTCAACGCGGCCTGCGCGCAAGTAGGCAAATCCTTCGGGCTGCCGACCCATGGCTATCTTTGCTCTTCCGATTCCAAGCTGGTCGACGCACAAGCCGGCCTCGAAAGCGGAATGACCGCCATGCTCGGCGCTCTCGCTGGCATCAACATGATCTCCGGCGCCGGCATGCTCGACTTCCTCGCCTGCCACAGCATCGAGAAACTTGTCATCGACGCCGAGATAATCGGGTCCATACAACGGCTTCTCTCCGGCATCGGTACTCCGACTGAGACACTCGCTACAGCAATGTTCGCGGCTGCCGGGGCCTGCGGTGACTTCCTCTCGCTCCCGCAAACACTCGATCTCTTCCGCGCAGAGCAGCATTTCCCGTCTGCCGTCATGGACCGCAGCTCTTCAGAACTTGCGACACATGTGCCCCCGAAAGACACATTCGGTCGTGCACGGCAGCGGACGCACGAGTTACTGAGCCAGTACAGGCGACCTGCAATGGCGCAAGAGATCGAGCAGAATGTCCTGCAATACGCGAAGGACCGGGCGCGTGAGGCCGGGATGACGCTGCTGCCCGGAATCCCTGAGACCGCCGCGGCGAAACAGCCGTCCTAGTGCTCGCAGCCGGTTGCAGAGACAATGCGAACTCCTTAGCATGTTCACTCACGGAGGCGTAATGAGCGACAGAAACGAAGCCAAACCAGGTTCGCAGGCGCGACGCGACTTTCTGAAAGTTACCGGCGTTGCGGCGGCAGGACTCGTCGCCAGCGGCTTGACTGCCAACGCGGCCGGAACAATGCCGCCGCTGCCCAACAACCCGGTTACTCCCACCGCCATGCCCACTCGCAATCTGGGCAAGACTGGCTACCGTGTCGGCATCTTCTGTCTCGGCGGACAGGCCGCCGTTGAAAAGCCGAACAACGAAGCCATCGCCGTGCCCATCGTGGAGAAGGCTCTCGATCTGGGTATCAACTACATCGACACCGCCGCAGCTTACGGTGGCGAGGAGCGCTGGAGCCAGCGCTACATCGGCCAGGTCATGAAGCGCCGTCGAAACGAAACCTGGCTCTCCACCAAAACACACGATCGCACACGCGACGGTTCGCTGAAACTGCTTGAGCAATCTCTGAAGCTTCTGAACACCGACCATCTCGACCTGTGGCAACTTCACAACATCTCGCGCATGGAGCAGGTCGAACAGATCTTCGGCGAAGGTGGAGCCATAGAAGCCGTGCAACAGGCGCGCGAGCAGAAGATGGTGCGCTTTATCGGCGTGACCGGGCATGCCGATCCCGAAGTGCTCATGGAGATGATCCGGCGATTCCCCTTCGACACCATCCTGATGGCGCTCAATGCGGCTGACCAGCATCAGCTCAGCTTTCGCGAAAAACTCCTGCCAATGGCAGTCGAAAAGCAGATGGGTATCATTGGCATGAAACTGCCCGCCCGCGGAAGAATTCTCTCCACGTGGACGCCTCCGCCGCTCGACCATCAGACCGGCTTCGAAGGCAAGGCAGACCGTCCGGGCACCATCACGATCAAGGACGCGATGTACTACACGCTCTCGCTTCCGGTCAGCACCGTCATCATCGGTTGCGACAGCATCGCGCAACTCGAAGAGAACGTTCGTCTCGCCCGCGAGTTCACCCCGCTAAGCGAAGCGCAGCAGGCCGCGCTCTCTGAAAAAACGACGCCAATAGCCCGGCAGGCTCTCTTCTTCAGGAAGTGGTCGTAAGCGGAAGCTTGCGTCGCCGTCGGTGCCCCACGTTCGCGCAGCTAACGTGGGGCATTCTTCTTGGTGGGTGCTAGTTCGTAAACAGCTCGGGAGCGGAAGTCTCCTTGAGGCGAGCCTGTACTTCCTTCGGTTCCTGGTGCAGGGTCGGCAGTACTTCCTGCAGCACCCATTCGATGTGATCGACCGCATAGATGACGACTTGCTGCTGACGGCTCCCCGGCTCTGCAGAATCCGTGATCAGCTGAAGTGCCTGCCTGATCTGCTGAGTCGACTCGCCAATCAGTTCAAATCGCTGACGGTCCATCAACCGTCGTTTTCTGGAATTGTTGCGAAGAATCCAAACGCAAATTCCTGCCGAAACCGCCGCGACAACCTGGTCGGAGAGGCTGACCAGCGTGAACGGATTTGTATGCTCCATCCACTGTTCGGCGAGCAGGGAGAGGATTCCAACCACAATCGCCGCAGCAACGGCGCTTAACAAAACAGCAGCCTTGGACGGTATGCGCGGAGACTTCGGAGTTTTGCTTCGATCATTTTCGGGATAGGGGGAGCTTTCCATATTCTTACTCGGCCTCCTGACCGCAACTTCTGAGGTTCGGCAGAGCAGGTGGAGATTAACACAACCAGCTCGGACAAAAACAACGAAGGATCTGCTTCCAGGCTAGATTTGCCCTTTCATATACCCATCCCGGTCGTACCCGGAACAAAAATCTCAACGAACAGGCGCCCTTTTCTAGCCCCGTGTTTCAAAATGAACCAGCTACTCCGGAAATTTTTCGCCGCTCGCATCTTAGTCAGTTATGCCTCGCAAGGATGAAGCAGTCGAGCTACTCAGGCAGGGGTTGCCGCCCAGCGAAATTGCCCATCGCATGAGCACCAGCACAGCCGCCGTCATGCACTACCTTTGTCTCAAGATCGGCGAAGGTGACCTGCGTCGGTCCGACCTCGCCTTCGCAATCCCGCATGACGTTCGCGTCGCCATCGAAAACGCCATCCAGAATACCGGCAGCCTGAATTCGACCGTGATCGCCCGCGAGTTGAACAGGCAGGGCGTCGTGGCAAACCGCGTCGACGTCGGCGTCTACATCAACTTTAGACGAGCCCGCGTTGTGCTCGGAGATATGTATGAGCTTGTACGCGCCGTCGAGGTGCGCCTCCACGCCTTCGTGAAGCAGGCCTTCATCGCCGAGTACGGAGAGGAACAGTGGTGGCGCTCCGGCGTCCCCGACAACATCCGGGCCGAATGCGCCGCTCTGCTCGAGAAGGATCCCGAACCCGCGGAGGAGCCTTACTCCTACACTCACCTCATTAACCTGCGCGAAATTCTCGACAAACGCTGGCCCGTGCTCAGCAAGTACATGCCGTCACACCTGCTGAACAGGAAAAAAGACCTGCTCGAACGGCTTCTCCGGCTGAACCGCATACGCAACGCCGTGATGCACCCGGTGAGGAATACCGTTTTGTCGGAAGACGAATTCGAGTTTGTCCGCGATCTCGAGCACGATCTCGGCGATCTCAAGGTCCACATCCCTGCCGAAGCACAGGAGGTTCCACTCTCCGACGAACTGGAAAAAGCCGAGACTGACGCAGCCTCTGAGAGCGCTCCACCGCGCGAACTCGTTTCTCGCCTCAGCCCGGTCGTGAACGACCGCCCGGCAGCCGAAAACACCGCCACCGACCAGGAAGAAAATGCCGAGGATTTCATCCCCGGCACAAAAACGGCCTAGCTGAATCAATCCATAACGCGGATGCGAAGGCGGCTGCCGCAGCCCTCCGCTTAAAAAGCTGGGTGCCGCACCGTTCCCCTTCAGGGGGCGTCTGAAAAGCTTTGCACTTGTCGAGCCCGAACGGTGATTCCGGCCCTAGGACCTTGCGCAGTTCAAATCAGAAATCAAAAATCAGAAATCAAAAATTACTGCCTACTCGCTCTCAGCAACCCCGACCGGCACTGCATTCTTCCTCGGACGCCGGTTCGCCTGCAGCACCTTTTTCCGCAGCCGCAACGATTTCGGAGTCACCTCAACGAACTCGTCTTCCGCAATGAATTCGATCGCCTGCTCCAGGTTCAACGACTTGAACGGCACCAACCGGATCGCCTCGTCCGCCGTCGACGAACGCATGTTAGTCAGCTTCTTCTCGCGAACGCAGTTCACATCCAGATCGTTGTCGCGCGAGTTCTCGCCGATGATCATTCCTTCATAAACTTCCGTTCCCGGACCTGCGAACAATTCCCCGCGCTCCTGCAAACCCCACAGCGCATAGGCCGTTGTCGTGCCTGCCCGGTCGGCAACCAGTGCTCCCGTAAGCCGGTGCGGTATCTCGCCCAGCCACTCGGTGTAGCCGTCAAATAGCGAATTCATCACAATGGTTCCGCGCGTATCCGTCAGCATTTCGCTGCGCAACCCGATCAGTCCCCGGCTCGGAACTCTGAATTCCATGCGCACACGCCCATACCCGTGGTTGTGCATCTTCACCATTTCGGCCTTGCGCATGCCGAGCTTCTCCATCACCACGCCGATGAACTCTTCCGGCACGTCGATCGTGAGCAGCTCAACCGGTTCCCTCAGCTTTCCGTCGATCAGCTTCGTCACGATCTCGGGCTTGCCCACCATGAGTTCGTAACCCTCTCGCCGCATCATCTCCAGCAGAATCGACAATTGCAGCTCGCCACGTCCCATCACCTTGAACGTGTCCGTGCTCGCCGTTTCTTCAACCTTGATCGAAACGTTCGTCAGCAGCTCTTTATCCAGCCGCTCGCGCAGGTTCCGCGACGTAACGTACTGCCCTTCCTTTCCCGCGAACGGCGAAGTATTCACCGTGAACTGCATTGCGATCGTCGGTTCGTCAATGACGATCTTCGGCAGCGGCGACGGGTTCTCGAACCCGGTGATCGTCTCCCCAATCGTGATTCCCGTCACGCCCGCGATCGCCACGATATCGCCCAGTTCGGTCTCCGTGATATCCACCCGCTTGAGGCCGCTGAACGAGAACAATTTCGTGATCTTCACTTTCTCCAGCGAGCCGTCCAGCTTTGCGATCCCGACTTCCTCGCCCGCCTTCAGCGTGCCGTTGAACACACGCGCGATCGCCAGCCGTCCCAGATAGTCGCTGTAGTCCAGGTTCGCCACCAGGATCTGCAGTGCTCCCGCCGCGTCGCCCGCAGGCTCGGGAATCGTCTTGAGAATCGCCTCAAACAGCGGTTGCAGGTTCTTGCCGGGAATGTTCGCGTCCGCAGACGCCGTGCCCACTTTCGCATTCGTGTACAGCACCGGAAATTCGAGCTGCTCCTCGCCGGCATCAAGGTCGATGAACAGGTCGTAAATCTCGTTCAGCACTTCCTGTGCCCGCGCATCCGGCCGGTCTATTTTGTTGATCACAATGATCGGCGCCAGCTTCGCTTCCAGCGCCTTGCTCAGCACGTACCGCGTCTGCGGCAACGGGCCTTCGCTTGCGTCCACCAGCAGCATCACGCCGTCCACCATCTTCAGCGCACGTTCCACCTCGCCGCCGAAGTCGCTGTGCCCGGGCGTGTCCACGATGTTGATCTTCACGTCCCGGTATTGCACGGCGGTGTTCTTGGCCAGGATCGTGATCCCGCGCTCCCGCTCCAGGTCGTTGGAGTCCATCACGCGCTCGACGTGCGTCTCATTGGCGCGAAAGATGCCGCTCTGGTTCAACATGGCGTCAACCAGGGTAGTTTTCCCGTGGTCCACGTGGGCAATGATGGCGATGTTGCGAATTCCCTTGCTCAATTACGTTCCTACCTTCCTTGTTCCCGCCCGGCTCGCAGACGCGCGCGCATGCGTGCTCGAACACACGCTTCTCTTCTGCCATTCACTTCATTGGGATGAAGGAGGTACGAAGGCGGGTGGCGCGGTACTCACCATTATAAACGCCCATGCCGCTGCGTCGAGCACGTCCCGCACACCCGCCTCGGATTCAAGCGGTTTTCTTCATCTCGTGGTGCCGTGGCTGATAGATGCCAGGAACCGCGCGCATCGATATGGCTAACCTGTTCCAGCCATTGATCGCGACCACAGCGATGCTGAGCGCGACAAGTTCGTCGTCATTGAAGTGCTTACGCACGCGCTCAAACACCTCGTCCGGCACGTGCCCGTTTGTTATCAGCGTCAGCGCTTCGGTCCATTCCAGCGCGGCACGCTCGCGTTCGCTGTAGAAGGGCGTCTCGCGCCACGCGTCCAGTTCGTAGAGGCGCTGTTCCGTCTCGCCAAGCGCGCGGGCGTCCTTTGAGTGCATGTCGATGCAATAAGCGCAACCGTTGATCTGCGACGCACGCATCTTCACCAGTAGAACCAGTGATTCCTCCAGACCAGATTCCTTCACAAACTTTTCCAGCCCGTACATTGCCTGAGCCGCATGAGGTGATACTTTCGACAGGTCAATACGTGGTTCCACAGGAACTCCTTTCTGCCCTTCCGGGACACAGGCGCACAGCCCAGTTAAATAGCGTTTCAGCATCTCCAGATGCGTCCGCCCTGCGGAAGTTTCAACACGGGGACGAGCAGAACAACGCTTCCCATATTTACGCCCGGACCATGTAAAGGCGGAGCGCCAGCACGTCCGATTACGCGAGCTTCCCAGAAGCGCACGCCCTGCCGTCTGAAAACACGACACTAAGCGGAGCGTCGGGACAAAGGCAGCACTCCACCTTTGGCATGTCTTTTGCTCTTACTCAGCGTGACAACGGCACGTTAGGGGGCCAGCGAGGTACGACATTCAGCCTGCTGAAGAATTGGACGTTAAAGCTTGTGAATTTCGCGACGGTGAGTTCGTGGCGAAAGTCGAGCCTCACGGTGACCGATACGCCTTCACGATCCGCGACTTGCGACGCGAGCGCCCCACCATTCACGGCTTCGAAGAAGACTACGCGGACGCACTCCACGCAGTCGAGCAGGTCATGCAGGCTCTCGACAACTGTACATAGCACTTCGAGTTATTCGGTAATCAGCGTTGCGCTGTGGACCAATCACAAGTCTCGGCGTTCTTGATCCGCCTACCTTGCCTCGGCAATTTTCCGCGCCAGAAATCACTGTTCTCAGAAGCAGAAGGGAGATGTCCACGTCCGTTCGACTGCATCCCGCCAGACGTAGCGCCCGCTATGGTCGATGAATCCCTGCTTGCCCTGCATTATCCCTGCCCGGCAGCCGTGACTTGTATCCTCACCCACCCATCGGTATGTCTCGACCTGAGCAACACCCGCACAAAACGGCATGGCGGAATCAAAGGTTGCGGGTATAGCAAATGCGCCTGCGTGATCAATGTAACCCCACTTGCCGCCAAGCGACACTGACGCGACACCTTCGGCAAACATATGCCCTACGCCGAAGCGGATTGGAATCACAACCCGGCCAGACCTATCGATGTAGCCCCAGTTCTGCATCAGTCTCACTGGCGCAAGACCCTCCGAAAAGGGATATACGTCATCGTATGCTGGCTCAATGACTACTGTGCCCGCCTTGTCCATGAACCCGACTTTGCCGTTCACTCGCACCGCGACAAGACCCTCGGAGAACGAGATGCCACTGGCGCTGTGGTATATCGGCGGCAGAGCAAAGCTGCCATCGCGCCTAATGTAGCCAATCTTCCCGGCCACATCCACGGCGGCTAGGTCTTCGCTGAAATCGTAAACGCCGTCAAACTCCGGCGTTACCCTATCGCCCGCACGATTGATGAAGAAGGTCTTGCCGTTCAGCCCAACCGCCGCGATGCCGTCGTGGAAGTCATGGGCAAAGGTGAATTGATACGGAATGACGACCCTTCCAGAGCCGTCAATGAAGCCCCATTTATCATTGCGACCATCTGGCGAAAGGCGCTTGACTGCCGGAGCGAGTCCCTCGACTACTCTACTGCTCGGAATCGGGACGGAACGAGAGTCCACGGGCGGCGAAATGAATGCCCCCGTTCTATCAATCCTGCCGCACTGCTTTGCAATGCAAACAACGGCTCCCTCTTTCGTGAACGGCGCTGCCACGTCGAAACGCGGTGGAATGACTATGCCTTCCGCTGACAGATATCCCCATTTGCCGTTCTCCTTGAAAGGAACAGGGCCGGGAGTGGAGCAAACCCACTCGTGGGCTGCCGCGATTATCGCGAACCAGATTACGACTGCCGCAATGTGCAACCACTTCATCGTGAACTCACCTTCGGGTACCTAGATGCGCATGAAACCAATCAGGCAGCAGGCGGCCCATGCAAGGCGCACTTGACGGTGCCCCATTCAAGCCCATCCTTTGGGCTTGAGTGGGGCCATACAAGATCCCCGCCGCGTCATAACCTCAAGTCCGCCGGCACTCATTTGCGAACCTCAATACTCCTACACGGAAACCTGAATCGGCGTCTTGTTCCGAATTTGTGAATTTCCACAGCCCTATGTTCGCCCATGGCGAAAGGCTGCTACCTTCATCTCCAGACGCTGCGACCCCAGTTCTTTGACAACATCGCCACATCACCCGCCGTTTGCGTGCACTTCGCGCCGGGCGCCTCGTTGTCTCTGAAGTAAACTCGGCCACCGCACCCTGACGGCACCCGGTACGGATTCGAGTAGATCTGATCTCCTGAATTAAATCCTTTGAACCTTCGGATTTACCTGATTAACGCGGGGAGGGGCCTCCCTCCTATCGAGTTAGTCAACTTACGCCGCCATTGAGAAACGCCGACTGTGATCGGTGAACCTGCGATGTCGATCTGGCGGAAGCGTGTGCGAGTCGAACACACCCATGACACCGCAAAGGTGCCACGCGCCGGTTTTGAAGACCGGGAGGGTCACCGGACCCCATGCGCTTCCGCGTGCGTAACCGGGATAGAACGCGCTGTTTATTGAAGCAGAACCGCGTTGTCGCGTAAAGGCCGGAACCGTAGACATGCCGCGCCGGGCCATCCAAGACCCGGCGCCACACTGTCATCCAAAATGAACTGTGAAACCAAGGCTGATCGTACGCGCTCGGCTTGCTGCTTACGCCACTTTCTTCGCTGTGTGCTCGAGCTTTCGCGTACTCAGGTACCACTGTTTCACATCGAACTCGGTCGACGCAGCACGCTTCTCCGCATCGGCCTGCGTCGCAGGCGCCGGCACGACAACGCGATCGCCGGGTTTCCAGTTCGCCGGCGTAGAACACGCATTCGCATCCGCCGTCTGCACTGCTTCTGCGATTCGCAGCAACTCATCCACGTTCCGGCCCAGCGTCATCGGGTAATACATGATTGCTCGGATCGTGTTCTTCGGGTCGATCAGGAATACGGCGCGAACGGCAGCAGTGTCGCTCACCGCTTCGTGCACCATGCCGAAAGCCCTCGCGACCTTCTGGTCCAGGTCCGCAATGACCGGGAACGTGATCTTCACTCCGAAGCTGTTTTCAATATCGCGGACCCATGCGATATGCGAATAGACGCTGTCGATCGAGTTTCCGATCAGCTGCACGTTCAGGTTTGAGAACTTGTCGTTGTTCCTGGCGAACTCGACGAATTCAGTAGTACAGACCGGAGTGAAGTCGGCGGGATGCGAGAACAGCAGCACCCATTTTCCCTGCTTCGTGAAATCGCTCAGGTGAATGATGCCCTGGGTGGACTTGGCTTCAAAATCGGGGGCAGGCTCGTTGATCTTCGGTAGTCTGCTCGTAGTCTCTGTCACGCAAAACTCCTCCTAATCGTTATTGGCACAGGGGTTGGAGAGGCCAGTCGAAATCTGGCCGTGCGCAGCCACACTGAATCACAAATGAAAGGATGTCTCGCCAGTCCGCGCGGATGCAGATGTTTAGTCTGAGCATTCATGAAGCCAGCTAATTCCGCCCGTCTGACGCCATTTCCACTACGGTCCACATCATTTCCACTTTTGCCCGATTTACAATGGCTCCCTCGGTCCGCCGAAAGAAAGAGCCTCCCATGACCGCAAAATCGAATCGCTGCTTCCCTTATGTGCTGATGGACGTTTTCTCCTCGAAACCGCTTGAGGGTAACCAGCTTGCCGTCTTCACCAACGCGCATGGATTGAGCGACGTCGAAATGCAGGCGCTGGCACGCGAAATGAATCTGTCCGAAACGACTTTCATCTTCCCTGACGCGCAGGCCAAGCCCGGAGATCCAGTTCGCGTTCGGATCTTCACGGTCGAAGAGGAACTTCCGTTCGCCGGTCATCCCACTCTCGGCACCGCGACCGCCGTTCGTGGCACGAGTGGTCTCCCGCAAGTCACGCTAGACCTCAATGTCGGTCACATTCCCGTGACCTTTGAAGACCGTCCTGACGGCGTGTTCGGGGAAATGCGGCAGCGTGATCCTGAATTCGGGCCCAGCTTTCCGCACTCGGAGGTCGCGGCGGCAATCGGGCTCAAGACCGATGATCTCGACGCCGATCTCCCCGTCCAGTCGGTTTCGACCGGCGTCGCCTTCGCGATCGTCTGCGTGAAGCGCCTTAAAACGCTCCAGGCGTTCCGCCCTGATTGGCGCCGCGTATCCGAGTACCTGGCAGACAAGGCAGCCAAATTCTTTTATGTAGTATGCCGCGAGACCGTCAATCCTTCGGCGCGTCTGCATGCGCGCATGATCTTCTACAACGGCGAAGATCCCGCAACCGGATCTGCCGCCGGTTGCTGCACTGCCTGGATGGTTGCCAACGGAATTGCCCAGCCCGGCGAGCGAGTCCTCATCGAGCAGGGCTCGGAGATGAGGAGGCCAAGCAGCATCTTCGTCCGGGGCGACAAAAACGGCGACCGAGTCGCGAACATCAGAGTCGGCGGCTATACGGTCGAAGTCGCACGTGGCGAAATGCGCCTGTGATGCGCGTTCCGCTGTTGACTAAGGCGTCACTTTACAGGCGACCGTCCGGGACTTAGGATTCGCCAGCATCACGGTCACAATCTGTTCGACCGACTTCGAGGACGGCGTCGTGCTCTGGCGTCCCATCCTCTTGCAGCACTTAAATGGGGGAAAACCGCGGTTGATCGCCGCGGCCGCCGGCTATGAGACCAAAAAGAACGATTCTGTGCGTCGACGACAATGAACAATCGCTATCCATACGCAAGGTGATGCTGGAAACGCACGGCTATCGCGTGATCACCTCCACCGACGCAACAACCGCTCTCGAATTCTTTCAGCAGGGCGGAATCGATCTGGTCCTCACTGACCTCGTTATGCCCGGCATGGACGGCACCGAACTGGTTGCACGCGTCAAGGCAGTTTCCCCACAGACCCCGGTCATTCTCTTTTCAGGAAAGGTACGCGTGTACGAACGCGAAACTCAGGCCGACGTATTCCTGCCGAAGGGAATGTATGCACCCGTCGAACTGCTCGAGCGCATCCGCGTCTTGCTGGTGAGAAAACGTGGGCCGAAACGCGCCACCGCCAATCAGCCCATGAGAGCTGCCTCGTAACGGTGTGCTAGCTTTGTGAGTTGCTCACCAGGCTAGCCCACGAGGATTGCGCGCCCAGTGAGCGATCCCGGAACAGACAACAGCAGCTAATGCAATCTCTGCACATCGTCAGCCTCACTCACGCGCAAGTCGTAATCGCGTGGATCGTCTTTCTGGTCAGCTATTTCGTTTTTGCCGCCGGCCACCTCCCGGGCACCAAGGTGGACCGTCCCTCCATTGCCGTCATCGGCGCCGTGCTGATGGTCTTGTTTCGCGTCAGCTCCGGTGCCGACGCGCTGAAGAGTGTAGATTTCACCACCGTTGTCTTGCTTTTCGCGATGATGGTCATTGTCGCGGCGCTTCACCTGGCCGGTTTTTTCGACTGGACCGCGCACCACGTAATCGAGCGCCTTACTCCAACTCAACTTCTGCCCGGGGTGATTTTTACCACCGGCATTCTCTCTGCGTTCCTCGTGAACGACGTCGTTTGCCTGTTCATGACGCCGCTCGTTCTGCGTATCTGTCGTCGCATGGGTCGCGAGCCGTTGCCCTATCTTCTCGGGTTGGCGATGGCGTCCAACATCGGCAGCACAGCCACGATCACGGGCAATCCCCAGAACATCCTCATCGGCTCGGTTTCCCGCATCAGCTACCTGCATTTCCTTTCCCGGCTCGGTCCTGTAGCGGCAATTGGGCTGTTCATCGCCTGGGCCATCCTTCACCTGACCTTCAGAGACGCCCTCCGACGGGTGGCGGTCGGGGTCACCTCACCACAACGTGAAGCGGTTCACGCCCCCGCACAGCAAGGTCCGTACCTGTGGTTCCCTGTCGCAGTCACGATTGCGGTGCTCGCAGGGTTTCTAGCCGGAGTCTCTCCAGCTGTGATAGCTGCGGCCGGTGCTGCGCTCGTGCTGCTCGCCACGACTCATCCGCCGCGCAAGATTTTCGCCGAGGTCGACTGGAGCCTGCTCATCCTCTTCGCTGGACTATTTGTGATCATCGGGGCGGCAGAGCAGGCCGGCATTTCCCGGCACTTTCTCGCCGCGGCAGAACGCTTGAACCTGCACAACGTAGTCATCTTTACGGCCGCGGTCACCATCCTGTCGAACATCGTCAGCAACGTCCCCGCGGTCATGCTTTTCAGAAACTTCGTCGAGCACCTTCCTGATGCGCATAACGTCTGGCTCATCCTCGCAATGGCAAGCACCTTGGCTGGCAATCTGACCATAACCGGATCGATTGCAAACATGATCGTGGTTGAGAAAGCCCGTCCTGACGTCCACATCAGCTTTGCGCAATACCTTCGTATCGGAGTCCCTGTCACGTTCGCAACGCTCATTGTTGGCTTGGCGTGGATCATGTGGACTGCATAAATCCAGTCTGATAGCCCGACCGGCGACGGGTCCGCTGTGACAATTTTCTAGGGTCCGCCTGTAAGGCGTTCGCAATATCACCTTAAATTGAGAAATTCCGTCAAATCGCACCTATCTCTGCGCAAGCTATTGTTCTACAGAAGCTTACGAGCAGGGTTACATCGATGGGCTAGTTCTCTTTTAGGTGTTTTGCCCCATGCGCCCTAGGTGCAAAACCTAAAGGCACCTAGGCTTTAACTCGGCTATAGCCAGAGTTGATCAACCCATAGTCTCTGGGCATCCCAGGCAGCTCGATTTAGGAGATTTGGATGTTCAAGACTTTGCTTAAGGCCTGCACGGCGCTTGCTGCCGTGGCCACGTTATCAGTCGCGGCGTTTGCGGGCACTGTAAGCGTCAGCTCACCTTCGAACGGGGCAACCGTCCCTTCGCCGATGCACGTGGTCGCCTCCGCGTCCTCAAGTGCGCCTGTCACTTCCATGCGCGTCTATGTCGACGGCGTGAGTAAATACCTTACGTATTCAAGCCGTACTGATACCTACATCGCACTCAGCGCAGGCTCTCACTACGTTGTCGTCCAGGCATGGGACTCCACCGGCGCTGTCTTCAAGACGCCACTGACCGTAACTTTGTCCGGCAGCACCTCCTCCCCGACGCCTACTTCCGGCGGCAAGACGTTCAGCAATATCGACGAGATGAGCGGATGGGAACACTGTGATGTTTGCTCGGGCGCCAACGCAAGCGGGCCCAGAATTCCTTACAGCATGACCCAAGGTGTCTCGAGC
>JAEZPW010000023.1 GCA_023441255.1 Acidobacteriota bacterium | reverse complement strand
TTGACGGACTGGGCGCTGTGGGGGAAGGCGCTCACGCCACCAACGAATCGATCATCGTCAGTGAGTTGCCGAAGCGAGTAGCGCTGATAGCCGAGCTGATGAAGAGAATCTCGTAATTGCAGATTGTTGATTGTAGATTGCAGAGTAAGGGCGAATGTACGAGGTTTCTGGTGGCCTGGCCTTTCAATCTGCAATCTACGATCTGAAATCTGCAATGCTTTTGACTCCGCACTGCGGGTAGCCTAGAATTGAGCGGAAGCAGAGTTTTTGCGTACCCCGAGGGCATTGCCCGTGGGGCACCTCGGTGGAGATTCACATGTTCGGTAAACTTGGACTTCCGGAAGTACTTGTTCTGCTCGCGATCGCGCTGCTGATCTTCGGACCGAGCAAGCTGGCCGATCTGGGCAAGGGCCTGGGCGAAGGCATTCGCAACTTCAAGTCGGCTGTCAGCGACGGCGGCAAAGGCGACGCAGAGAAGAAGTCGTAAGCGCCACTCCTTCCGCACGACTCACGAGGTGCGCCGCCCGGCGTACCGTATCTGTGCGCGCGTGTTCATTCCCGTTTTCGATTTCTAATTGAAACCAGTAGCCCCGAGGTGACCCAGTCCGGCCTGGCTGCGGTGCCCAAATCAAAAATCAAGAATCAGAAATCAAAAATCAGAAATCGACAATCCCCTTTCTCGCAGCATGTTCCACACCAGCGCCACGGGCAATCCGACTACGTTGAAGTAGTCGCCCTCGATACGCGGGATCCAGCGTGACGCGACGCCTTGAATCCCGTATGCGCCAGCCTTGTCCATGGGTTCGCCTGTGGCGACGTAGGCGCGTATGTCGTCGTCGGTCATAACCTCGAAGGTGACCCGCGTGGTTTCCGAACGCACGTCAACAAAATCTTGCCCCATGAGGCAAACGCCGGTCGTGACCTCGTGCGACCGGCCCGACAGCAGACGGAGCATGCGTGCGGCGTCCTCGTCGTCAACGGGCTTGCCGAGCACGTGCTCATCGACGACAACGACCGTGTCGGCTCCGAGCACAAACAAAGTTTCGCGTTTCGCGTTTCGCGTTTCCCGTTTTGCGTTTTCACTTTCGAGCGGCTGCTGCGACGTACCTGCACGACTCGAAAGACTCTCATCCGATGGTGCCCCACAGCTGCCGATTTCAGCAGATGTGGGCTGAGCGGCAGCTGAGAGTTCGCCGGTTCTCAATTTCTCGAACACCGCTTCGGCCTTCTCGCGAGCTAGTCGCTTGGCAAAGCTGGCCGGATGCTCTCCATCCTGCAGCAGTTCGGGGATATCGGCCGCCTGCACGCGAAAGTCAACGCCCGCGTTCCGAAGCAGTTCCTGCCGCCGCGGCGATTGTGAGGCCAAGATCAACATAAGACGATTGTAGATGGTAGATGGTTGATGGCAGATGGTTTGGAACATCATCCATCTGCCTTCTGGCATCTTCCATGCTAAGCCATCCCTGTAACTTCGCCAGACGTCAGAACAGTGCTATGCAGAAGACGGCTTTGGGCATGCTGACCTACGGCGCCACGCCGAAGGGAGAAGAGACAGAGCTGCGCGTGTGGGCTCCGGCGGCGAAGCGCGTGGAGGTGCGCCTGGAGAGCGGCGCGCGCATTCACATGCATCCGCAACCCGGCGGTGATTTCGCGGTGACCGCGCCGATCAAGGCAGGCGACCGCTACTTCTACGAGCTTGACGGCGGGCGTCCGCTGCCCGATCCGGTTTCGCGCCTCTTGCCCGAAAGCGTTCACGGGCCGACCGAAGTGGTCGATCCCGCTGCCTTTCACTGGACTGACAAGAATTGGCGCGGCCTGCACATTGACGAATACGTCATCTACGAGCTTCATGTGGGCACCTTCACGCCCGAAGGCACGTTCGATGGTGTGATCGGCAAGCTCGATTACCTGAAGAACCTGGGCGTGACGGTGATTGAGATCATGCCGGTAGCGGCTTTTCCTGGCCGGCGCAACTGGGGGTACGACGGGGCTTCGCTCTATGCGGTGCAAGCGAGCTACGGCGGTCCCGAGGGACTCAGGCGGCTTGTGGACGCGGCACACGGTCGCGGGCTCGGCGTCATTCTTGACGTCGTTTACAACCTCCTCGGACCGGAAGGCAACTACTACCGCCAGTTCGGGCCATACTTCAACCACAAGCACACTACGCCCTGGGGTGACGCCGTCAACTTCGACGGCGAGGGCTGCGAGCACGTCCGCCGCTTCTTCGTCGACAACGCGCTCTACTGGATCGGCGAGTATCACCTCGACGGACTGCGGCTCGACGCCATCCAGAACATCAAGGACGATTCACCGCGCCACATCGTCGCCGAGATCAACGACGAAGTGGAGCAGTTCGCCCGCGAACTGGGGCGCCGCGTGTGCCTGATCGCCGAGACCGACACTAACGAAGCCCACATCACCCTGCCGAAATCGCAGGGCGGCTGGGGCCTTTGCGCGCAGTGGAGCGACGATTTCCACCATACCCTGCACACGGTCCTGACCGGCGAGAACGAATCCTACTACCAGGACTTCGGCTCGAAGGAGCAGCTGGTCAAGGCGCTCAATGAAGGCTTCGTGTTCCAGGGAGAATACTTCAAATTCTGGGACGCCCCGCGTGGTACCAAGCCCGAAGGCGTGCCCATGCCCGCCCACGTCATCGCCATCCAGAACCACGACCAGATCGGCAATCGCGCGCTGGGCGAGCGCCTGAATCACCTCGTGCCGCGAGGTGCTCACAAGCTTGCGGCGGCACTCATGCTGCTGGCGCCGGACACGCCGCTGCTCTTCATGGGCGAGGAGTGGGGAGAAACCGCACCCTTCCAATTCTTCACAGATTTCGGCGATCCGGACTTGCAGAAGGCCGTAAGCAAGGGGCGTCGCGAGGAGTTCAAAGACTTCAAATCGTTTGGCGCTGAGTTTCCCGACCCGCAGGATCGCCACACATTCGAGCACTGCAAACTGCACTGGAACATGACGGGAACTGGCCCGGGTGCCGAAGCGGATAAATCGGGTAGCGACGGGTCTCGGCCCCGTCGTGCCGCGCGGGGGGAAGAAGCGGCGGCGTCAGCCAGCA
>JAEZPW010000013.1 GCA_023441255.1 Acidobacteriota bacterium | reverse complement strand
CTGCACGACTCGCCGCTTCGTCGTATCGAAAATATCGAGCGTGCCCGCGCCACGATGGGTGATGAGCAACTGTCCCCCAACGAGCGCCATGCCATTGAAATCCGGCGAGCCGTCAAGATCGACCATCGCAATCTGCTTTAACCGGGAGTCAGCTGCAAAACCGTTCTCCAGCGGCGCAAACGTCAGTGCCGCGAGAAACGTGAGGACAAAAATGAAAACATTGCGCACTCGGCTCAAAAACATATCGGCTTACGCCCGTTCAGATGCCGAGAGTTCCACGCCTGCTGCCTCGCCGAATCCCAAACCCGTCGTCATCCCGAACGCAGCACCGCAACCCAAACCGTTTGTCATCCTGAACGCAGCGCCGCAACCCCAAACCCTTTGTCATCCTGAACGAAGCGCGGCAGGGCGCGGAGTGAAGGACCTATGTGTGGAATTTCAATACGTGCCTCCGGCATGCATCAGCCAGGAACAACGTCTTGAGACACCCCACCTATGCATCCTGTCGGCACTGCCACGATCCCGCAAAAAGCACAAAAGCGGAGCGACCGCAGCCGCTCCGCCTTCCCAAGCCTTCGAACAGGTTTACTCTAGATTCATCGCCCTTTTGAACGATCCCCGCTCCTGCATGATCTTTTCCTGCAGCTGCATGATGGCATAGATCAACTGCTCCGGACGCGGCGGGCAACCGGGCACATAGACGTCGATCGGGATCACCTGGTTCACACCCTGCACCAGCGCGTAGTTGTTGAACACGCCGCCACTCGTCGCGCACGCGCCCATCGAGATCACCCATTTCGGCTCCGGCATCTGTTCCCACAGCTGCCGTATCACCGGCGCCATCTTCTGCGAAACGCGCCCTGCGATGATCATAAGATCCGACTGCCGCGGCGACGGCCGAAACACCTCGGCCCCGAATCGCGCGATATCGAACCGCGACGCGCCCATCGACATCATTTCGATCGCGCAGCACGCCAGCCCGAACGTCATCGGCCAAAGCGAGTTCTTGCGCACCCAGTTCACCACCGTATCCAGCGACGTCATGATGATGCCGTCCGGCGTGGTGGTCCCAAAGCTCACATTGCGCAGATGCGGCCGGCCCTCGTCGGTGCCCACCAGGTTCTCAAACCTTTGCTGACCGTTAGTTTGTAACGTTTCCGCCATTGTTCTTCCATTCTAATTGCTTCTCTTCTTTAGATGCCAGAGCTTATGTGCAGTTCGCGCTCGGCTCGTCGCATGCCTGCTAAGACTCTACTCCGCCCCAAAGCCTAGAAGGCGAGTCCACCTTCCCCGGAACTCGCGGGCCATTCCGGTCAGAGCGCCAATGGGAAATCTTTGTCATTCCCAGCGCAGCGAGGAACCCCTACCCCTACACGAACGTCGCCCGGCAACCAGCAATGTCATTCCGAGCGAAGCGAGGAACCCCTACCCTCTCCACGATTCTTACCTGCCGCTCCCCCTCCTCATGGCACCAGCACCACTTTCCCAAACATCTCGCTCTTCTCCATGTGGCGATGCGCCTCAGCCGCATCCTTTAATGCAAACGTCCTGTCCACCACCGGCTTCAACTTGCCGCTGAACACGTGCCCCATCACGTCGTAGAAATCGCCCATGTTCCCCATGAACGACCCGAGATAAGACGACTGCCTCGTGAACAGGAACCGCAGATCCATGGTGATCTCGCCTCCGGTCGTCGCCCCGCAAGTCACAATCGTTCCACCCGGCTTGCAGGCTTTCATGCTCTCGCCCCAGGTCGCCTTCCCGACGTGCTCGAACACGATATCCACGCCCTGCTTGGCCGTGATCTTCTTCACTTCGTCTGAAATGCTCTGCTTGTAGTGGTCGATCAGGTAATCGGCGCCGAGTTCTTTTGCCTTGGCCAGCTTGCGTTCGTCGCCAGCGGTCGTAATCACAGTGGCGTTGAACAGCTTGCATATCTGTATGGCCGCCGACCCCACGCCCGAACTCGCCCCCAGCACCAGAACCGTCTGCCCCGGCCTGATCTGCGCCCGCCCTACCAGCATGTGCCACGCCGTCAGGAACACCAGCGGCACGCTCGCCGCCTGCTCAAAGCTCAAAGTCTCTGGAATCGGCACCACGTTCACGCGCGGCACCGCGATGAACTCACAATTCCCGCCGTCGTTCCTGTACCCCAGCACGGTGAAATTCGGGCAGAAGTTCTGCTGGCCCTTCACGCAGTTCGGGCACACGTTATCGAACATCATCGGCACCAGCAGCACGCGTTGGCCGGCCTTCAAATCCGTAATGTACTCGCCCACCTCGGCGATTTCGCCCGCCGCATCGCTGCCGTTTATATGCGGCAACTTCACGCCCGGAATCCCGCTTCGGCAGAACAGGTCCAGATGATTCAGCGCGCACGCCTTCACCCGCACCAGCACCTGGTCCTTTCGCAACACCGGATCAGGCACGTCCTCATACTTCAACACCTCGGGCCCACCGAACTCGTGATACCGCACAGCCTTCATTACTGCCTCCTCAAGCGACCGAACATATTACCGCGCCTGAACAGTCTCCTGTGCCGACCATTGGGAACCCACTTCTGAAGACCGGGGCCAACCGCCAGCCGAATTGGGTTCGCCCTGATGGCTGAAGGCTGAGAGCTGACGGCTGCTTTCTTCCTTTCTTCTTCAATTGCCATCCGTCCTGCTCTCCTGTAAAACTTCCCCCATGCGAACAATCGCTCGCCGTAGTCTTGCCACTTTCCTGCTGCTCGTTTGCGCCTTTTCGCTGGCGACCGCTCAAACCGCGCCTCCCGCCGACCTCGACGCCTGGGTCGCCCGTTCGATGAAAGAATTCGACGTACCCGGCCTCTCGCTCGCCATCGTCAAGGATGGGAAACTGGTCTACGCCAAGGGCTACGGCGTTCGCAAACTCGGTGACCCTGCTCCCGTCGACGCCGACACCCTCTTCGGCATCGCCTCGAACAGCAAGGCCTTCACCGCTGCCGCGATCGCTATGCTCGTAGACGAAGGCAAGCTCAAATGGGACGACCCGGTGATCAACTACCTGCCCAACATGCACATGTGGGACCCCTATGTGACCCAGCAGCTGACGGTCCGCGACACACTCTCTCATCGCAGCGGACTCGGCCTTGGCGCCGGCGACCTCATGTTCTGGCCCGACACCACCTTCACCCGTGACGAGGTCGTTACCCACGCGCGCTACATCCAGCCCGCCTCAAGTTTGCGCAGCAGGTACGCCTATAACAACCTTATGTTTGTCGTCGCCGGCCAGATCATTCCTGCCGTAACCGGCAAGCCCTGGGACGACTTCGTCCGAGAGCGCATCTTCCAGCCGCTCGGCATGTCGCGCACTACCATCACCAGCCTTGGCTTCAAACCCGGCGACAATGTCGCGTGGCCCCATTCCCGCGGCTGGCGCCTTGAAGGCACGCTGACCCCTATCCCCATGACCCGCGACGACGTCTGGGCTGCCGCCGCCGGCATCAAGTCGAGCGCCAACGACCTCTCAAAGTGGATGATCGCGCAGCTCAACCACGGCAAAATCAACGACCAGCAGCGCCTGTTCACTGAAGCCGCCCAGCGCCAGATGTGGGCCGCCACCACCATCGTTCCCATCTCGGAACCGCCCGCGCCGCTCAAAGCGCTCAAGCCCAACTTCTCCGCCTATTGCCTGGGCTGGGCGGCCCGCGACTATCGTGGCCACCGCGTCGTTTCCCACGGAGGCGCGCTCACCGGCATGGTCTCCACGGTCCAGCTCGTTCCGGACATGAATCTCGGCATCGTCATCCTCACCAACCAGGAAGAGAACGGAGCCTACGCCGCCATCTACAACCACATCTTCGACCACTACCTCGGCGCACCGGCAACAGACTGGATCAGCGCATTCCGCCAGGCACGCCAGCTCACACTGGACAAAGCCAACGCCGCCGAAGCCAAACTCACTGCCGCTCGCGCTGCCAACAGCCGCCCGTCCCTAGACCTTGCCAGCTATGCCGGTGACTACAACGATCCCTGGTACGGCAGCATCGACGTGTCCGCCGAGAACGGCAAACTGCTTCTGAAGATGGGCCACACGCCAACGATGGTCGCAGACCTCCAGCACTGGCAATACGACACCTTCAAGGCCACCTTCCGCGACAAAACCGTCCCGGACGCTTTCGTCACCTTCAACCTCAACACCGAAGGCAAGCCCGAAACCATCACGATGACCGCCGTCTCCGATCTCGCCGACTTCAGCTTCGACTACCAGGACCTTCATCCCAAACGGGTCGAGGAGAAAAAAGCAGCAGCGGCGGCGAAATAGCAATTCAACGCAGCATGGCTGAGGACTGATGGCTGATGGCTGAAGGCTGACGGCTGTTTTCTCCCCCTTCGATGGCTTGATGGCGAGATGGCCCGATGACTCGATGGCGAGATGACCCGATGGCCCGATCTCCCGATCACCCGATGACAAGATGACAAGATCACCCGATGGCCCGATCGGCGCGATCGCCCGATTTCTATCGGTCGTACAACTCCGCAAATTCCCTCAATCTTTCGACCATCCACGGCTGCACCGCCCCCGGCTTCACGCGCCATTTCCAGTTACGTCCGAAGCTTCCCGGCAGGTTCATCCTGGCTTCGCTACCCAGGCCCAACACGTCCTGCAACGGCATAAGGGCAAGTTCCGCCACTGACATCATGACGTGCCTGATCAGCACCCAGTTGATCGGCTCCGTCTCAAAGCCCAGGTACGCCCTCGCCAGCGCGTGTTCGGCCTCGACGTCCTGCTCGGTCCTGATGCTGTCGCCCGCCCCGCCGCTCCACCACCCTACCGCCGTATCGTTATCGTGCGAACCCGTATACGCCGCCGTATCCCGGCTGTAATTGTGCGGACGGAATGTCGGAGCCTGCTCATCTATACCGAACGCGAACTGCAAAATGGCCATACCCGGAAATCCGAACTCCTTGCGTAGTCCTTCCACCTCCGGCGTTATGACCCCGAGGTTCTCCGCCACGATCGGCAGCTCTCCCAAGGACTCTTGCAGGGTTCGGAACAAGTCCGCGCCCGGGCCTTTCACCCATCTTCCATGGATTGCGGTCTGCTCTCCAGCCGGTATCTCCCAGTACGCTTCGAATCCGCGGAAGTGATCCAACCGCAGCAAGTCGTACATCTCCAGCGCCCCGCGAAACCGCTCCACCCACCACGTGTAATCGCATTCCTTCAGCACGTCCCAGCGGTAGATCGGATTTCCCCAAAGCTGCCCCGTCGAGCTGAAATAGTCGGGAGGCACCCCCGCCACCTTCTCCGGATTCCCGTTCGCATCCAGCCAGAACAGCTCCGGGCTTGCCCACACATCGGCGCTGTCGTGCGCCACATAAATCGGCACATCGCCCATGATGCGTATGCCGCGCTCGTTGCAATATTTCTTGAGTCTCCTCCACTGCCTGAAGAACTCGTATTGCCAGAACTTGTTCGCCTCCACGTCCTCCCGCAGCTGGTCGTACCACATGCACAGTGCCGCTGCATTGCGATGTACCAGTTCCGGCGACCACCGCGTCCACGCCACTCCCTCGTGCGCCTGCTTCGCCGCCATGAACAGCGCAAAGTCATGCAGCCAGCGCGAGTGGAAACGGCAGAACTCATGGAACTCAGCCCTATCGGTGGTTGTCGCGCCCGCGAAAAAGTTCTTCGCCGCCTTGCACAGCAGCGGATACTTGAAGCGGATTACCGCTCCGAAATCCACCTCTTCTTCCCGGAACTTTGGAGCCTCTGCCACATCGCCCGCATCCAGCCAGCCCTGCTGGCGCAACTCTTCAAGGCTGATCAGCAGCGGATTTCCGGCGAAGGCAGAAAAGCATTGGTAGGGCGAATCACCGTAACCGGTTGGGTTCAGCGGCAGCACTTGCCACAACTTTTGTCCCGCCGAATGAAGAAAATCGGCGAACTCATAAGCTTCCTGTCCGAGTTCTCCGATTCCATAAGCTCCGGGCAACGACGTCGGGTGAAGAACGATTCCGCTCGATCTTGCAAGTTTCACGTCCCAAACTTAACCGACACGGCCCGAGCACGGCAACACGCGCATCCCCGACGAATGCCCCAAGACGCGGCCACACATCAGCAGCGACGCGGCCAGCAACTTCAACAGGCACTCTGGCCTGATCACATGTCATGCGGTTGCCGGAACCTTAAACCACGCGCTGTGTTCAGAACGGCCGGTCGGAATAACCTAGAACGGAGCCGCGGATGTTGGCTGGAAATTGAGCGAGTTCGCCCTTCCTTGGCAGGTATTGGCGCCGACTCAGCCACCCCAACTTTCCGTGGCCCCTTCCTGAACATGCCTTGTGAGCACCCTTTCCCCTGAGATCGCCTAGGTGGTTTCAAGCACATCCTAAGCTGTTGCACATATCTGGACCGGCCGCGGTTCAGCCCCGGACTGGCACGCATCTCCAGCACACGCTTCAGTTAGAACCTGCGTATCTTTTTGCCGCCGCCAATCGGCAGGAGAGACAAACAGGAACTCTGGTTCTACTGAATACAAGAAATTCGAATAGGCGATTCCGCCAATCGAAAGCGCAGCCGCGTTTCCCTATCGTGGTCCGAACACATTCCGGTACTCGAGCGGGCATCAATCGCGTGGTGCTCCGAGCCGTAAACCCAAGTGTGACGGAGAACCAATGAGAGCAGTTGTGCGGGGAACGTGGGTCAGCCTGGCGGTGTTGGCTCTATGTCTCTCTCCAGCAATATGTCATGCGGCGCGGGTCTTGTCAGCTTCGCCGACCAGCGCCAACTTCGGTTTCGTAGCGGTAAAGACAACCGCTAGACTGCCGGTTATCGTAACAAATTCGGGAACTACTTCAGTTAAAATCCAAGGCGTCGCGGTCCAGGGATCGAGCGCATTCACAGTTTCAGGCTGGAGCGGATCAGTTTCACTCGCTCCTTCTTACAGTCTCCAGTTGACCGTCGCCTTCAACCCGGCGGCAGGGCAAAGTTACTCCGGGACACTGGCGATAACGGCGAACGGAACAAGCTTGCAGGTTCCGTTATCGGGCACCGGCTCCGCCGGAAGCACTAGTGCTTCACTTAGTGTCTCGCCGGCGGCTGTATCTTTCGGTTCGGTCACGGTGGGAACGACTGCGACGCAGACAGCCACCCTGGCAGCCAGCGGTTCGAGCGTGACAGTTTCCTCCGCAACCGTGAGCGGCAGCGGATTTTCTCTGAGCGGGATTCAGTTCCCAGTCACGATCGCAGCGGGACAGAGCGTTCCGTTCACGCTGACCTTCAGCCCTCAGACCTCCGGGAGCGCCTCCGGCAGCGTGAGCTTTGGGAGCAACGCCTCCAATTCGCTGACACAGACTCTCAGCGGCAGTGGCACTGCTCCGGTGCAGCACAAAGTTAGTCTGTCCTGGACGCCCAGCACCAGCACCGTCGCGGGTTACAACATCTATCGCAGTATGCAGGCCAGCGGACCGTACACCAAGGTCAATGCTGCCACTACGGCCAACACCGGTTATGACGATTCGACGGTTCAAGCCGGATCGACTTATTACTACGTGACTACCGCGGTTGATAACAGCGGAACGGAGAGTGGCTATTCGAACCAGGTGAAGGTTGTGATCCCTTCTCCCTAGCGAGAGCACACCAAGCTGCAGCCAAAGGTCACGTGGTCAATCCGTGGCGCGACTGAATGGCTCCGCCACCAGAATCGAATTTTCGCGGTGATTTGATGAACAAAACGATTATTGTTTTAGTGCTTTGCTTGTGCGCCACCTCTGTGATGTTGGCGCAACGTACGTCGTCCGGCCCGATCACGATCAGCGGCCAGAGCGGTACTGTCATCGACAATCTGCGCATTACTTCCACGACCGGTAACTGCATCACGGTCACGAACTCCACCAACATCACCATCAAGAACTCTGAGATTGGCCCGTGCGGCACGGGCACTGCAAGTGGGCGGGCGAACGGCATCAACTTGAGCGGCAACAACGGGGTCGCCATTTACGACAACTACATTCATCCCGAAACGTTGTCGAGCGCCTGCTGTGACACTCACGACGGCATATTCGGGACGAACGGGAATCAGAACATCACGATCCAGGGGAACGTGATTGCGTATGGTGAGTCGAACATTGAGTTCACCGGGGCCAATTCCGCTATCGTCGTAATCGGCAATTTCCTCTTGAACCCGCGCGGCCCCTATCCTCGCGGACAGAACCTGCAATGCTACGGAACGGACGCCTCGAATGTTTGTAGCAACGTGACGTTTCAGAACAACTATGCCTTGTCCAGCCAGGATACGACGAAGTACTTGTATCCCGAGAACCAGGAGGACAGCATCAGTTTCGGCCGTGCAAATGGAGCGGTGGCGCAAAACAATTTCATTACAGGCGGCCACAGTTCCAGCGGATGCGGCATGATGGCCGATGATTCCGCGAACAGCATGCAGTTCAAGAACAATCGGCTTCTGAACACGGGACAATGCGGAATTGGAATCGCGAACGGCACCAACCAGGTCGTCAGCGGCAACAAGGTTTATAACACCAACCCCGTGTCTGGAGCCGGCAATACGGCCATATATGCTTGGTCGCAATACTCTGGTCCGTGCGGACCGACGACAGTTTCCAACAATATCGCCGATGAGATTCGCGCCGATGGCACGCACTCAGGATGGTGGGACGGCGGGGGGTGTAGCGTCACACAGTCCGGCAACACTTTCAATGCCGCTGCCGATTCGCTGCTGACTCCGACAAGCACGGTGTTTGCTCCTCCCCTGGTACCGCCGCAGCCGAAGAACTGTGTGGTGACCTCACCCTACACGACAAACACAGCAGCGGCGAGCGGGTTGCCACTCTGCTCTGGCGCTGCGCCCAATCCACCAACAAACTTGACTGCGATCGTGAACTAGCCTGCATCTCTTGCACCCGTGCGATAGACACGAAAGGCCGCCACGTGAATGGCGGCCTTCCGTTTGTGTGCGCCCTCAGTGCGCACTCATCTGCTACGCGAAGTCCCGGGCATTGATCTGCGCCAAGACCGAACGACCGCCTGCTTGCCGCATCCTAAGCTTGTCGAAGCGAATGACAGTTCCGGAACTCGGGCCTTTGCAGGCTAACGAATTTCCCGCGACTCTGAAGCAGGGCGAATGCACAGCATCGAAAGAGAATCCCAGGCGCGCTTATTCAGGCATGCTGTCGGCGACTCGCAGTTAAGAGCTCTCGCCAGGACAGCCATGCGCCTGACAGGAGCGGTAGGCGTGGCGGTCGGGGTCATAGCTAACGGATCCCTCGAGTGCGTGGCGAGTGCCGGCGAGCGGGTCCCCGAAGTTGGCACCCGGGTTCCCGTCGAACAAGGCATATCCGGGGTGTGCATTCGATCAGGCGAACTGCTCTACTGCCGGGATACGGAGCGCGATGCCCGGGTAAATGTCGCCGCATCTCGTGCCTTGGGAATTCGGTCCTTGGCCGTGGCTCCGCTGCGGTGCGATGAGGCCGTGATTGGTTTTATCGAGGTGTTTTCGACAACCGAAGGCGGTTTCACCGATAACGAGATCATGCGATTCCGCAAGCTCGCGGAAGCAGTTGCGTTCAAAAGCGCTCGGGAAGACGAGCAGCGGGCCTGAACTTTCAGTCGACTTAAGAAGCCAGATTCCGATTGCGTTCCCGCCCGCAGCACAACAGCACCGTGAGCGTGCGCTTGTCTTGTACTATTCGCGTATCCTGCATCAACTGCGGAATAGTCATGTGTTCCGGCTTCATTAATCTCCAGCGAAGAGGAGTGTCGCGCTCCTGATCGCAAACGCACGCGTCAAAGTACCCGTGGGAGGCAAGCCTGCGCAGCCACTCGACGACCGCTTGCGAGCCAACAATGTGCGGGTGCAATTCGACGAGCAAGCGCGGGCCGTACTGCTTGAGAGTCCTTTCCATGCCCGCGAGAACCGATACCTCGTAGCCTTCCACGTCCATTCGAATCAGGTCGACGGAACTCAATTTGCTCGAGGAGACAAAGTCGTCCAGTGTGCGCGCCGGAACGGCGATACTACGCGTTGAAAACGATGGAAGGAGCGAGTGCCAGTTTGACTTCGATGACAGATACATGGGCACTGTACCGTTCCGGTCGGCAATGGCGAGCTCGTGAACGCAAACATTGGTGCGCCGGTTCTCGCGAACATTGTGGCGCAGGAGATCTGCATTGCGCGGAACGGGTTCTATGGCGTAAACCCTTCCGCTTTGGCCAACCAAACGGGATTCGAATAATGCGTAATATCCTATGTTGCTGCCGATATCAATCACAGTCATGCCGGGCCTTAGCGCACCCTGGAGGAGTCTCGTTGCCAATGGCTCGTGAATTCGATGGACCGCTAACTCCCGCGAAACACCTTGATCGTCCTGCAGGACTGTCATTCTGCTCCCGAGTATCTGGAACGACGTCTGCCCCTGGTAAACGTACCTGCGCCATTGGTAGCCTTCATACACGCGAACGAAGGGTTGCAGCAACTTGTAGAGGAATTCCCACGGGACAGCAGCAACACCGTCATGACGGTAGATTTTGTAGACATGTCGTATCCGTCTTGAGAGTTGTTGCATTTATCGACAGTTCCTGGTGTGTTTTCTCTCCGACATCATCTCCCGATCGTGAAATTCACCGTCTTCGTCGTGTTCGCGGTCACGGAAGCCGCCTTCTGCTGCCTCGTGCTGCCCTTAGTGACAGTGATCTGATAGCTGCCGACCGGGACAGCGCCCGAAGAGTATCTGCCCCTGGAATTTGTGGACAACGATAGGTTGGTTGCGACTACACCTCCAACTATAGCTACCGTCGCGCCGGCGATTGGCTTACCAGACAAACTAGTCACTGTTCCGGCAATCGCACCGCTGAAAGGAGAAAGAGAGAAATTCGCAGCCGTTGCAACGCCGCCCGTGACGGCAACACTTTGGGTCGAACTGTTGAAGCCGGTAGCCGTGGCCGTGACGCTGTATGTCCCCGGGGCAACACTGAGCGAGTAGTTGCCCGCGCTGTCAGTCGTGGCCGTGGTCGACCCGCCGCTGTACGACACAGTGGCATTGGCAATGCCCGTACCGGAGGAGTTGGTGACCTTTCCCGCGATGGCGCCTGAGCTCTGGGTCAGGGTGAAGTTCAGCGGCGTTGTTGTGCCGGAAGTGACCGTGATGTTCTGCTGTGTCGAGCTCTTGAAGCCGGTAGCCGTGGCCGTGACGCTGTACGTCCCCGGGGCAATACTGAGCGAGTAGTTGCCTGTGCTGTCAGTCGTGGCCGTGGTCGAGCCCCCGCTGTACGACACAGTGGCGTTGGCGATGCCCGTACCGGAGGAGTTGGTAACCTTGCCGGCGATGGCCCCTGAGCTCTGGGTCAGGGTGAAGTTCAGCGGCGTGGTTGTGCCGGACGTGACCGCGATGTTCTGCTGTGTCGAGCTCTGGTACCCGGTAGCCGTGGCCGTGACGCTGTATGTCCCCGGGGCAACACTGAGCGAGTAGTTGCCCGCGCTGTCAGTCGTGGCCGTGGTCGAACCGCCGCTGTACGTCACAGTGGCGTTGGCAATGCCCGTACCGGAGGAGTTGGTGACCTTGCCGGCGATGGAGCCTGAGCTCTGTGTCAGGGTGAAGTTCAGCGGCGTGGTTGTGCCGGAAGTGACCGCGATGTTCTGCTGGGTCGAGCTCTGGTACCCGGTAGCCGTGGCCGTGACGCTGTAAGTCCCCGGGGCAACACTGAGCGAGTAGTTGCCCGTGCTGTCAGTCGTGGCCGTGGTCGAGCCGCCGCTGTACGACACAGTGGCGTTGGCAATGCCCGTACCGGAGGAGTTGGTGACCTTGCCGGCGATGGCGCCTGAGCTCTGGGTCAGGGTGAAGTTCAGCGGCGTGGTTGTGCCGGACGTCACCGTGATGTTCTGCTGTGTCGAGCTCTGGTACCCGGTAGCCGTCGCCGTGACGCTGTAAGTCCCCGGGGCAACACTGAGCGAGTAGTTGCCCGCGCTGTCAGTCGTGGCCGTGGTCGCGCCGCCGCTGTACGACACAGTGGCGTTGGCAATGCCCGTGCCGGAGGAGTTGGTGACCTTGCCGGATATGGTCCCGGCCGATCCGGTTGCGGTGAAGTCTATCCCCGTGAGGTCTCCGTTGTTGACGGTAACTGTCTGGTTCGCAGGAGTGAATGTGACTCCTGAATTGGTTGGAGTCAGGGTATAGGTCCCGTTGGCTACGCCTGTGAAGCTGTAGTTGCCCGAACTGTCCGCCGTTACGGTGCGGGAGGACGCGGGCTTAAGGGCAACCAACTGGATAGCCCAATCGACGACAGCAGGCGACGAACTGGCAGTTGCGTTCCAGTTTCCAGTCGTGGTTGCAGTTCTGTCTTCCGTCAGATTCGGCCAACCACTTCCTCCGGAGAGGCTGTGGATCCCGGCAGCCGTGTCTGTCGTGTATCCGGAACCATTTCCGGTAGCGGTGTAGGACTCGTTCGAGTCCCAGCTTGTCGCGACGAGCTTCGAGTTCGCAACCGTTGTGGTGAGGTTGGAAGTACTGGGCGCACCGTTGATGGACACGGTTCCCGTACCTTGAGCGGATGCGCTGACCGGGTTAGCCGTATCCACGCCCGAGTACTCCAGCGCCGCTAGGTATGTATCGTGCGTGGAAGAGCCGGCGAGACTGACCGTAATCGTGAGCGGGCTGCCGCCTTTAATGTTCTTTGCAACAAATACCTGCGCCAGCCGGTCGGTGGAGTTGGGAGCAACGCCCCACTGAGTTGGCCCGATCACGGAACTGTAAGTATTGCTTCCGCCGGGCTGGTTATCGGTCACGCTCGATATCGTCGCGCCACCGTAACGCGCGAAAAGCACGATGGTATCGCCCGGCGCATTCGAGCCGCCGAACGACACCGATACGGAACTCGCGCCGGGAGTTGCCGCGCCGGGCGCACTTTGGACAAGGACAGGAACGCCGCCGGTCAGCGTGACAGTCGCACCACTCCCGCTCGACGCCGGACTCAGCGTACCGGAAATCGAGTATGTCTGGTTGGGCGAGGTGGCCGTGAAGTTGACTCCGGTTACGTTCGCCCCATTCACGGTCACGCTCTGGCTGGAAGGCGTGAAGGTGATCCCCGAACTGCTCGGCGTTACTGTGTAGGAGCCATTCGGTACATTGCCGAACACGAAGTTCCCGGAGCTGTCGGCAGTGACGCTTAGGGATGCTGCGGGCTTCAGCGCTACGACCTGGATTGCCCAATCAGCGACCGCCGGGGCCGAACTGGCGGTCGCGTTCCAGGATCCCGCCGACGATGCTGTCGTGTCTTCCGTCAAGTTCGCCCAGCCGGCGCCTCCAGACAAACTTGAAACCCCGGCCGCGGTGTTGGTCGTGTACCCCGTCCCGTTGCCTGTGGCTGTGTAGGATTCGTTCGAATCCCAACTGGTCGCGACCAGTTTCGTATTGCCTACGGTTGTGGTCAGGTTCGGCGTTTTCGGTGCGCCATTGGCTCCGACCGATCCCGTCCCAACAGCGACGGCGTTGACCGGATTGGCCGGGTCAACACCCGAGTACTCAACCGCTACGGCATAAACGTCGCGCGTGGAAGCCCCCGCAAAGCTGACGGTGATGTCAAGCGGAGTGCCCCCGATGATGTTCTTTGCGAGGAATACTTGTGCCCAGCGGTCGGTTGGATCAGGTGCTACACCCCATTGTGTCGGTCCAACCACTGAAGCGTAGGTATTCGTTCCCCCGGATTGGTTGTCGGTAACGCTTGAGACAGTCGTGCCTCCGAACCGAAGGAACACCAGAACCGTGTCGCCTGCCAGGTTGGCAGACGGAAACGAAGCAGTTACCGAACTGGTGCCTGAAGAACTTGAAGCCCGAGCGGTTTGCACCAATACGGGGGCGGAGCCTGTCAACGTTACGGTTGCTCCGCTCCCGCTAGATGCTGGGCTGATCGCTCCGGAGATCGAATAGTTCTGCGCCTTCGCAGTGCAGACGAAGACACTACAAGCTGCAACGATCACCAGTACTTTAAGCATCTCGAATTTGCGCAGTGCTGGGATCATGTGACTGGTCTCCAGAGCCCTCGGGCTGTTCAGGCAGCGGCCTTTGCTATTTCTCTGGCCACGGTCGCGTCGGATTGCATCGCGGATTGCAGGCGGACCTGGCCTTCAATCCAGGAATAGGTCTTCTCAAGTCCGTCTTCTAGTCGGATCTGCGGCTCCCAGCCCAGAACCTCTCTCAGCCTCGTATTATCCGAATTGCGTCCGCGAACGCCTTGCGGGCCTGGCACGTGCTTCTTGTCCACTCGGACACCTGCGATTTTCGCGACGATGTCGGCAAGTTCGTTAATGCTAACCATCCGGTCTTGGCCTAGGTTGAGCGGTTCGGCATGATCCGAGCGCATGAGCCTGTAAATGCCTTCCAGGCAATCGTCGATGTAGCAGAACGAACGCGTCTGTTCCCCATCACCCCAGATTTCGATCGTGCTGCTGCCTGTCAGCTTGGCAACGGCAATCTTGCGGCACATTGCCGCGGGTGCTTTCTCGCGCCCTCCGTCCCATGTTCCGAGAGGCCCGAAAATATTGTGAAAGCGCACGATTCGAGTTTCGAGACCATAATCCTGGCGATAATGCATACAGAGTCGCTCGGTAACGAGCTTCTCCCAGCCATACGCATCCTGCGGATCAGCCGGATATGCATCCTCCTCTTTCAACGGTTGCACATCCGTGACCCGCTGCTTGTACTCGGGATACACACACGCTGACGAAGTGTAGAAGTAGCGGCGTACGCCATTCCTTCGAGCGGCTTCGAGACTATGAAGATTTATCAGAGAGTTGTTATGGAGAATCTCGGAATGGTGGGCTGAGATGAAACCCATACCGCCCATGTCGGCCGCGAGCGCATAAACCTCGTCGATGCCCCGGGTCGCCCGCAGGCAATTCTCCCACCTCCGCAGATCGAGAACGTCGAATTCGTCCGCATCAGTGTTGCAGAATTCAGGATGCTTCAGGTCCACCCCCCGCACCCAGTAGCCTTTTTGCTTGAGAAACGTCACGAGATGGTGGCCAATAAAGCCCCCTGCACCCGTGACCAGGACTTTTGTTGTCATTGTTTCTACCTCGATTGAACAATTGAATTTGTGGGCAGGTCGAGATCGAACCGCTTCATGTGCGTAAGCTGCAGGCCCAGGTTCCACAGGAAGGCAGGGTTATTGATCAGGTATCGCTTCCAGAGGCGACGGGGCTCCTGACACAAACGATGGAGCCATTGCAACCCAGCGGATTTCACCCATGCTGGAGAATCCCTGGTCGCGCCCACATGAATGTCGAATGCTGCTCCCACTCCCGCCATCAGCTTCACGTCGAGCCTGTGAACGTACTCGGACATGAACCTTTCCTGCTTCGGCGTGCTCAGACCGACCCAGAAAATGTCCGGCTTTGATGAAGAGACCTGTGCCGCCAGCTCTTCTTCCTCGACTCTCGTCAGCCGCCTGAAGGGAGGAGTGAACGTTCCAGCGATTTGGAGTCCGGGGAAACGGCGAACCAACTCGGATGCCAATTTCTGTGCCGTTCCCGGCTTCCCGCCGCAAAGAAATTGCCGATAGCCCCTCACCACTGACAACCGGCACATTTCGAGCATGTAATCCGGGCCGTACACCCTGGACATTTTGTGATAGCCCTGCCAGTGCCCCACCCAGACGGTCGGCATGCCGTCTGGCGTGGTCATGAAAGCACCGTTCAGAATGTCGCGGAACGCGGCATCTGCCTGTGATTCCATGATTCCGTGTACACCGGTTACGCAAACATAGCCGCGTTCGCCTGACTGGATGAGCGTGTCAGACAGTGCAACGGCTCGCTCCATGTCGATCGCGCTGATGCCGATGCCGAGTACATTCGCGCGTGGATGGGTCGCATACATATCTGGCTCGGTTGGGTGAATGCTTCGCCGAAAAGAATTACCAGATTCGTTCGGTGCTACCGAATACTGCGAAGGAGAGAGCGGCGGCGGAGGCAAGTGCTGGCACCATGCTGAGGCGCAGCGTTGCCGGCACATCATGGCGGCGCGCTGCCTGGGCCCACTGTCGCCTGAAGAGAGCAAGTCCTTCCGGCAGCACCGGCAGGTGCACGTACTTGTCTTTCACGAACATCTTGTCCGAGTGGAAAAGACAGCAACCGTTGATTTGGTCCGTGAGCGGCAGTGCTGTTCCGCTGTACTTCTGGAAGTATTCGGATGTAAGCACCAGAAAGGTCGCTACTCCGTTCCAGATGCCACCGAGTTCGGCAGCAGCCCGGAGTTGTTCATAGTTCACCGCCTTGGACTGAACCAGTGCCGCGGTGTTTGCGACGTCGCAGATCCTCACGTAAAGGTGCCTGTACATGCGTTGCAGAGTGGCTGCGATTATTCGTTCTTCTGGAGCCGGAACACAGAAGGATGTGCCGTTCACGGTGAACTTTGTCGCGCGGCTCACAAAGCGCCTGGCGAGTTCGACATGCTCGCCAGCCTGGCCGAGTCGCTTGACGTGAATCTCGACCTGGGGGATCATCCCCGGAATGTTAAAGCTCCACTTGTGTGCGAGGTGATCGCCCCAACTGCGGATCACAGGAGTGGCGCCGAAGCGTTCCAGAAGCAAATCACAGACCCGCCGCTCGTCTGCGGTGGTATAGAGGTCGATGTCATTGCCAAAATCCGGCCAGTGGTCAAGCGTCTTTATGACTACCAGCGGATAACCCTCGCGGTCGAAAGCCTCTGCAATCGCACGCAGACGGTCGATCGCAACGGATATGCGGCCTTGCTCCACGCTTATCACGCTGCTCGCCCACTGTAATTGTTCTTCACTGCAATTGCCTGCCGACAATTCCAGAAAACGGGACAGGGCGCGCACTGTGACATGGTGCGCTTCGGCGAGGCGCAAGAGTTCGGACCGCTCGCTCGCCCCGAGTCCGCGAACAAATGCAGCGGCCGAGCTCGGGTCGGGCGATAAAGTGAGTGAGGACAGTGCTTCGATGTACTTCTCAGGATTTATGAGTTGCATCGTTCCGTTCCTATCGATTTTTAAAGACCGCACGCTGCCGGCGGAGCCAAAGCCGCCGAACCGCCATGCTTGGACGCAATAGCCCGGTCATATATGTTCATCAGCAATGTGTAATTGCGCTCTGCGGTGTACGAGCGCTCGTATTCCGAGCGGGCAACGCGGCCCATTGATGCCATTGCTGCCGCGTGAGACCATGCCCACTCCGCGGCTTCCCGCAGCCCCTCGGAATCACCGGCACTGAAGAGCAGGCCCGTTTCACCGTGCCGGACCATTTCCTCCATCGCCCCAAGAGAGCTGGCAATCACTGGAACTCCACAGGCGTAAGCCTCTACGATCGCGCCAGGAAAATTTTCGTAGCACTCGCTCGGGAAAACCAGGAAACGCGCGCGCTGAAGTAGCGCCATCGCTTCATGGCGCGGCAGACGTCCGAGAAACTTCACGGAGGAAATGCCGTCCTTTTCGGCTTGCGCCTGCAAATACTGTCTTTGCGGGCCGTCGCCGATCAGGAGCAGGGGGACGGCATTTCCCAGACCCTTCCACGCTTTGAGCAGTGTCGTGAGCCCTTTCTCTTCCGACAAGCGGCCCATAGCCACGACGTAATCTGCTTGCGCACTCTGCACGCCCGGGTCCGGATACACAAAGTTCGGTTTCACCACCAGCTTTCGATCCGGCATCCCAGCCGCCTGAAATTCTCGCCGCGAGAATTCGCTCAAAGCGATGTGGCAATCGATCTGGTCTGTCCACGTTTTCCAGCGCCGATGGAGGGCCAGCATGACCGCCACAGTCCCGGTCGCGACCCGCGACTTGCGATAGCACCCGTGGAGCATTCCCCGCCACAGACCATCGTGCTGACATTCGCGGCAGGGTCGGCCTTCACGGAAAAGGTTGGCTCCGGGGCACAGAAGGCGGTAATTGTGGAGCGTCTGAACGACGGGCACTCCTGCTTCGGTGCAGGCCCAATACACGGAAGGCGATATCCTCAAGAAGGTATTGTGGACGTGTACCACGTCAGGACGTTCACGCGTCAGCAGCCGATGGAAGTCACGACGTACTTGGCGGGACCACACCGTCTGTTGTGCCGCAAGCATCCTGCCCACCGCCGAAAGTTCATTGAGTTCCGCATTGTTGCGGCGGTATTCGACCACTTGTTCGCCGGCACGCCGAAGCAGGTCGCATTCTTGGTCGAATACAACGTCTTCTCCTCCGCGTTGCTGATACGAGTTGTGGACCAGCAATACTTTCATGCTTCAAGTTCCCGCCCGGCATGCGTCATATCCAGCAGACCGCTGTTCGATTCATAAATGACGCCCGGCCGGTGCGCGACGTAGTCGAGCAGTTCGCCGAGTTCAGTCCACAGATCAAGTGCTTCGATTTCCCACGAATGACCGTATAGGTGCCAGATGCCGCGGGATTCGAGAACTTCGTCGAAGAGTTTCCGCCCCAGTTTCACCCAGTGCGCACTCCGGCACCATTGTGTGACGTAGCGATACATGGATGTCCACTGGCGCCGTTTTGCACAATTCTTCAAGTAACTCACGGGTGGAGTCGGGAAGGCCTGCAGGGCAGTTGGCATCTCGAACGGATCAAAGCAGGGTTGCGTCGCGAGCATGCGCGTAGTGCGCGCACCGCGAAAGCCGGCCTCCCGAACGCAGGCACGCACCCTGGCATTGAAGCGTCCGCGAGGATAGCAAAAGGCATTGACATCAGCGCCGCACAGGTTCTGGACGAACCACTTGCTGCCGTTGATTTCGCTCTTCATCTGTTGCGGCGATACTTTCGTGAGATCGCAGTGCGTCAGCGTGTGGGCTCCGATGTCAAAGCCCGCCTGGCATAGAGAGCGAACCTCACCCGCCCTCAGCGTTGGCTTGCCATCCGGGCCTGCCTTTGGCACGTAGAAAGTCCCTTTGAGCTGCCGCGCGTACAACATTTCGGCAACTCTCATATCGGCGGGATATCCGTCGTCCCAACTGGTCGTAACGATTTTCATTCCTGGAAGGACAATAGAGCGTCGGAGGCGGGACTGGTTTCGGGAGCAATTCCAAGCGCCATGCCTAGTAAGAAGAAGACAGGAATCGCACAGTGAGAGAATTCGAACGCGGGTTGCACCATAGAAAGTACAAGAGCAAGAACATAAAACGCGAAGAGCCAGAGCATCAGGTCGCGTTGCTCCAGGCTTAAGTGCAAGCGCCCTCGCTGTGCGCTGACGAAGCGCCCAATCATGCAGACGTGAAAGAGCAGCCACGGAATAATGCCGTTCAACCCAACCCTGCCGAAGACACCGGCCGTCGAGTTGTGCGGCTGTCGGACAGGCATTCCGTTGTCGTTTACCACGTCTTTCAGCAGCGGCTCTCCGAAGCCCTGACCGAACAGGGTGCGCGCTGCAGTCGAAGTCGTCCCATCCCATGTTTGTTGCAGCCAGTCCATGCGGTCCTCGTCCTGGCCAAGGCGGCTGTTTCGATCGGTGAGGGCGAAAATACTTCCCGCGTACTGCTCAAGAGAATCGCTGCTGAGGTCGAACACTCGTCCGCGCACCTGAACACCTGAACTCGAAACGAAAAACATCAACAATGCCACGGCTATCGCCGTGCCGGGAATCAATCCGGCAATCGACGACAGCTTGCGCCGTTCGCCAACGACCAGCAGGAGCAGCACGACTATCACGAAGCCCACGTACATGGACCTGGTCTGCATGATTGCGAGGGCAGCCAGTTGGGCGATGGACAGACAGACCGCCATCCATCTCCTGATTCCAAGCTCCGGTCCAAACCAGATGAAGAACAGCGCTCCGGCCACCAGGTACAGCGCATTGTGCTGATAGTTTCCAAGCAGTGGGACGGGTTGAAACACTCCCGTTTTGGGTGAAACGTCCTGTAACGTTTCGCCGAGAGGAAGAGTGCAACTATAAAGGAGGTTGAGCACAAACAGCACGACCAGCCAGCGCTTGATCAACGGCAGGCTGCCGGGTTCACGGATCCACGCAAACCCGGCCAGAAGGAATACACTCTCGATAAATAGAGACGCATCGCGCAGTGCCCACAAGCCGGACCTCGGCACCTCGATCGCCAAATGGATCATGCTGATCGCCACCAGCAGCGCAAAACACTTGACAGCTGGCTGTGCGAAGAAGTCGCGAATTGTCGAACGGGGACATGAAAAGGCCGCCAGCGACAACCCCCAGAACATCAGGACGTGACCGATAAGCACCGGTATTCCTGCCACGCGCCCAAGAACGAGGTTTTCGAAGCCGTAGTTGAAGATGATGAAGCCAGTCAGACTGATCAACATCAGTCCTTGCCAGAATCGCATGCGGCGGCAAATCAACCATCGGAAGACGACGAACAGGAGAGCCGAAACGAAGGCAATTAGGATCACTCGCCCGTACAGCACGGCTGTCGCACCCACAACGGCAGAAGCGCAGATGATAGCGATCATGGCGGGGCTGAGTGAAGGGCGATCAATGCGGGCTGTTGCGTTTCCACTCATAAACTCGCCACGCTTTCCGCCACACGCGGGCGCTCTGGATGGGGTGGATTTCCGGCCTGTCGCAGCAGCAAAACGATGCCGGCGCACAGAGCAGCAATACTTGACAGGACGATTCCGATGATCGCGCCCGTTATGCCGTAGGCGTGTGTCGCAGGGATTCCAAATGCCAGCCCGATGACGCTCGAACCAAAGAAAATCATGCACACCGTCGCCGGGGATTGCATGGCGCGAAACGCGCTTGCCGGGCCAAATACCATGCCGGACAAAATGGAAGCCAGCGCGACCCATGGGACCAGAGATGTTACGTTCGCGTACTGGCCACCGTACAGGAACCTGATCAAAGGCGCCCGCCACAGAATTACCGCTCCCCAGTACACGATTCCGGTCGCGGTGAAGATGCCGCCGATGATGGCTGCCTGCCGTTTAGCTCCCTTCCACCCCTCGGCATCCGCAATGTGTGCTGTGTGCGGCAGGAAAAGCAAGCACAGCGCCGCAAAGAGCTGTGCCATCGGAAGCGAGAGATTCAGCAAGGCCCTCAGAGCGCCGGCCTGTGATAGACCGAAGAACGCCGTAACCACCGTGTAATAGCAGTTCCATGGCACCCAGATGAAAATGGCGCTTCCCAGTGCCCATCGGCCGTACCGCCAGTGTGAGCGGGCAACCTCCGCCAGTGCCGGCCATCGACAGCATCGAACTGCCGGGCGCAGCCGGATTAGCAGCACCGTCGAAGCCGCGAGGGCCCCGGTCCCCATCACCAGAAATGCAGAAACAGGCGAGAGAGTAGAGGTCTTGGAGAGTGCCCATAGACCGCCGAATAGAACGCCACAATACAGGATTGCGGCGAGCGCAGCCTGGCCTGCGTGGTAGCCCACGTAGAGGGCGCGGCGCGCAAACCACATCAGCAGCACACATGGCGAAGCGAATGCGATCCCGAGGAGCGCCGGTGGCAGTTCCTTCGAAGCACCCCATTCGGAAATGACCAAAGCAACTGCTCCGAGCGTTCCGATGCAGACGGCCGCCACAATCGCCTGAAGCCAGAGCAAACGTCCCAAATAATCCGGCATCTGCCTGCGCCAGCTGGAAGCTCCGAAAACACTCATCGGTTCCAGCAGCAGCGCATGATAGAGCAGCGATAACAGCAGAAAAGTGGAAAAAGCGAGAGCGTACGCTCCATATTGCCGGGCCCCAAGGCTGCGCGCGAGCACGATCCCGACCACGAAGTTTGAGCCGGAAATCAGCCCCTGATCAACAAGCGCAAGCGCTCCCGTAATGAGCCATTTCGTAGTGCGAGAGCGTAATCGCGTCTCTTCCAGACGACCCACAAGCGTTTTTTGAACCGATGACATGACTGTACGAGAGTGCCTATCTTCGCGACCCCAGTGTCGTCCCCTGGTCGACACGGCATTCGGCCGCTTGCGCGCCTGCGGACTGTGTGTGTCTGGGGTCAAAAGATGGTTCCAACGACTTCCTAAAACCCAGTTCGTGGCAGCGCTCAGCCAGGTAATCCGTAACAGCGATCAGCGCCTCTTCCAGACAACCCGCAGCATGCTGGTCCGTGCGAACCACCACCGCTGACGGCAATTGCTCAGCGAGTCGGCGATACTCGTACGACTGACGCAAAAGTTCCTGTCTCGGAAGCTCCTGCTTCCGCGCCAGAATTGCGTCAGGACTGGCCTCGAGCACCAGAACCAGACGGTCAGAGTGTGGTACGAAACGCTGCAAGATGCGCGCGACCCACATCGAACCGCCATAGCGATAACGTTCGGCGTCCACGAGGATGTCATGGAAATCGCGGTCGAATAGGACGAGGCCGGGCCGTGCCAACAACCCCCTGATGAGGACCACTTCCGCGTACCAGTAATCTGCCACGATGCCGCCGAGGCGCATGAAAGAAAGTAGCGCGTTGTGACGTGGAAACGAATGCGGCGGATTGAAGACGTTCGGCGGAGTCGGCGCGCGTGGCTTCAGTAATTGCGGCCGCCATTGAAAAATCATGGAATCTTGGAATACCGGGCTTAGAGCCTGGACCAGCCTTGCCGACATCGTGCTTTTGCCGGCGCCATCGGGCCCAAGCAGGACGATGCAGGCACCGGCAGGGCGGAGCCATCGCCGGATGGAATGGATCAGATTGATTATCCGGCCCCGATGTTCGCCGCAGGAGAGCTCTATAGTTGCCACTTCGAGGGCAGAGTTCGATACTGCGAGCCTGAACGTGTATCGCCAACAGGCTGACGACACTCGATCGCGGACGATGACAGGCCATCCCAAACGTTGCAGTTCCTGAAAAGCCCGCAGCACCCGCCTGCGTTCTACGCCTGGTATTTGCAGACGTAGCGTGTTGCACTGTGCTCCTTGCGGGCCGCCGGAGATTTCCGACGAACGATACGGCACTTGGGCTTCGTCCAGCAGGTTGCGCACGCGCGCAAAGAATTCTGTGCAGCAGCTTGCGTCCTGCATTACTGTCCCTCTCCCCTCACAATCGCTGGAACCGTTTTCGCCAGAATCGTGATGTCTTTCCAGAAGCTCCACTTTCGGATGTACTCGAGGTCTAGCACCATATTGCGTTCAAACGATGGATCGCTGCGCGCCGTGATCTGCCATAAACCCGTCAAGCCTGGAGTCACCGTGAGCCGCATCAAGTGGTCGAGTTTGTATGCGATGAAGTCATCCACCGGGTGCGGGCGCGGGCCCACAAGGCTCATGTCCCCGCGAAGCACGTTGAAAAGTTGCGGAAGCTCATCGATGCTGTACTTCCTGAGCACCTTGCCTACGCGTGTGATACGCGGGTCGTTGGCGATTTTGAAAAAGGGCCCTTCGCGCTGGTTTTTCGCTCGAAGTTGGTCCTTCATCTGGTCCGCATCCGCCCTCATGGTGCGGAACTTGTAGCAGACAAACTTTCTCCCCTTTTTGCCGACGCGCCATGCCTTGTATATGGCTGGTC
>JAEZPW010000314.1 GCA_023441255.1 Acidobacteriota bacterium | reverse complement strand
CCAGGCGAATGCTGCCGAGAGTACGGTGGCTTCTACGCGCGCGCAGATGATCACAACGCAGGCGCAACTCGCAGCGGCAGAAACGCGCCTGGGCTACACGAAGATTTATGCGCCCGTCTCGGGCACGGTTTCAGTCCGGGCTGCCCGCGAAGGCGAGGTGATCAGCCCGGGCCAGGCGATCGTGACCATTGTCGATTACGGAGATACGTGGGTTTACGCGGCCATACCGGAGACCTACGCCCCGCGCGTGCCAATGGGAGAAAAACTAAAGGTGCGTTTGCCCAGCGGTGAAACCACCAGCGGGGAAGTGATCTTCAAGGCTCCCGAAGGCGACTATGCCACGCAGCGCGACGTCAGTCGGCGCAAGCGAGACATCAAGACTATCGGCATGAAGGTTCGGGTGCATAACGCGGATCGCACGCTGGTACCGGGGATGACTGCGGAAGTACTGCTGCCCAAGTCCCTTACGGACGGCCGCGCAGTGGCGGAGAAGAGATAAACGGTTGTCATGCGAGCGCAGCCAAGAGGCGCTGCGGCTTTGTGAAGCGGGTAAGGTTTCCTCGCTGCGCTCGGAATGACAAGGTGTGAAAAGACATGATGTCGTTTCTCAAGCATTCAAGAACACGCAGCGTGGTGGCAGAAGCTGAGGCGCGCACGAACGGCGTCGCGATTGAAGTGGAGCATATAACCAAACGCTTCGGCGACTTCACTGCGGTCGACGACATTTCGTTCCAGGTAAAGGACGAGGAGATATTCGGGCTGCTGGGACCGAACGGCGCAGGCAAGTCAACGCTGATCCGCATGATGACGACGCTGATCCCGATCACGGGAGGGCACGCCTACATCGCCGGGCACGACGTAACGAAAGAACCCGATGAGGCGCGGCGCGACATCGGCGTGATCCCGCAGGCGATGACCAGCGACATGGACCTGACCGTTGAGGAGAACCTGAACATCTACGCAAAGCTCTACGACGTTCCTTCTGAAACGCGCCGCAAGAACATCGAGGAACTGCTGGACCTGGTTGATCTGAAGAAGTGGCGTGCCGCGCAGACCAAGACGCTTTCGGGGGGTATGCGGCGTCGGCTGGAAATTGCGCGCGGACTGGTTCACAGCCCGAAAATATTCTTCCTGGACGAACCGACAACCGGACTCGACCCGGTCTCGCGCGTTGCGGTGTGGGAGATGCTCGGCAACATCAAAAACGAGCGCAAGCTGACCGTGCTGATCACGACGCATTACATGGACGAAGCCGACCGCCTTTGCGACCGCATCGCCATAGTCGATCACGGCAAGCTTGTCGCACTCGACTCGCCCATGGCATTGAAACGGACAGTACCTGGAGCCAACGTCATAGAGGCGCAGTTTCTACATGCGCCGCAGGACTGGGAAGCGCAATTGATGAAGCTCTCGGAAGTGCACGACGTGAAACACGAAGGCGCCGGCATGTACCGCATTCTCTCTGACAACGGCGGCAAGACGACCACGGAACTGGTGGAGCTTGCAGTGAAGGAAGGCGTCGAATTGAAGTCGCTTTCGGTTCAGAACACGACGCTGGACGATGTTTTCGTCCATTACACCGGGCGGCAATTACGCGACGAGCAGGTAAAGGCCTTCCGTTTCGTGATGCCGCCCAGACCGGGAATGCAACCGTAAAAAGCAGTACCTAGTAGCCAGTATCTAGTATCCAGTTGTGAGTACCGACTTGAAATGTGATGGAGCACGCTTCGTGCCAAGTTGGAATTTCAAAGCGCGGCGCTTCCTGTTTCTGCTCGAGCTCGTACTCACGATGGACAGATTTAACTCGGTACTCGGTACTCGGTACTAGGTACTCGGTACTTCTTCTATGAATCGCACACTTGCAATCGTTGAACGCGAACTGCGGAAGTTCTTCCGCTCGCCGGCGCTGATGATGGCCTCGCTCATTTTCCCGCTGGTGCAGCTGATCGTACTGGGTAACGCCTTCGGCGGTCACATCAAGGGCGCCAGGCTGGGCGTGGTGGACTACGACCACGGCACGCAGTCGGTGAAGATCAAGCAGGCGTTCAACGCCATCTCGGCCAATGCCGACACCTTTTACCCGGTTTACTATGACAACGACCAGCAAGCCAAAGAGGACGTGCGCAACGGCAAGATCCAGGGTGCGCTGATCATTCCACCCGACTTCTCCGAGCGCGTCTACGACAAGAATCGCCCGCGCATCGCCCTGGTGGTCGACAACAGCGACAATTTCATGAGTTCCACGCTTTCGGAGAAGCTGCCGGAACTCACGCAGGCCCTGAACGCGCCGGTTATCCAGCCGCGACTGGTCAATAACATCGCGCTTGAGATCGTCGAGTTGTATCCCTACATCGAGTACATGAAGTATCTGCTCCCCGGTTCCATCACCCTGGCCATGTTTGTGTCGGTGATGATCGGGGGCGGCATGCTGTACATCGACGACAAAGCTCGCGGCGTCCACGAGGGCTACCTGGTCACTCCCATCACGAAGACGCAACTCGTGGCTGGTCTGAACCTGAGTGGTGCGATCAAGGCCGTGCTCGCCGGCATTGTGATCACCTATGTCGGTGCACTGCTTTCCGGAGTCGGATCGGCATTTCATCCGGACACCGCGTTGCTGCTGATACTGCTGATCACGGTGACGTCGATCGCCTTCAACACCATGATGTTTCTACTGATGGTGCGAGTCGAGGACCCGCTGGTGCCGCGTGCTATCTTCGGCATTCTGAACACGCTGCTGTTCTTTCCGAGCGGGTCCATTTACCCGATTCAGGCCTTCCCGGGCTGGCTGAGGGGCATCGCCACCGTCGATCCGTTTTCGTATGCGGTACACGGCTTCAAGTCGCTGCTGCTCAAAGATGCGGGATTTACTGCAATCTGGCCCGACCTGCTGTATCTTTCTCTGTTCGGGTTCCTGATGATTGCGGTGGCAACACCGCTGTTTAAGAGAACACTGTAAGTACCGAGTAAGAAGTACCGAGTACCTGCCCGGCCACGTTTTTGACTCGTTACTCGTACTCTGTACTTCTCCCCGCAGCTCAGCCCGGGAAATGCGCGAGCGCAGCTCGGAGCATCGAAACGAGATAAACGCACACAATGGCAACGACAATCCTCACCGCTCCGCCGTACGATCCGAAGCGCGAAAAGCGCAAGAAGCAGATCATCATCGCCATCATCTGCGTGGTCATCGGAATCGCGGCGTTGGCTTATGCCTTCCGGCATTGGCCGGAAGAGCACGTTGTGGACAAGTTCTTTACCGCGCTCCAGAACAAGGACTACAAGCAGGCGTACGGCATCTGGATGGCGGACCCCGCGTGGGAGCAACATCCACAGAAGCATTCGAATTACCCTTTCAACGAGTTCTACCAGGACTGGGGTCCCGGCGGTGAATGGGGCGTCATCCGCAGCTTTCACATTGACGGGTCGGCTGTGCCCAAAGGGCCCAGCAGCGGAGTGGTGGTGGTCGTTACGGTGAACGACCGTGTCGCAGACAAAGCGCGAATCTGGGTCGAAAAGTCGGACAAGACGCTGACATTTTCGCCTTTCTAGCGGCCCTGAAGGGCTAACCTCAGCGCCTGAAGACGCGGATGACCAGCCTCTCGTGGCAGCGGCGACGGGTTCCGCAACTACGGCAACGAATGTCTCGCGTCCGTCATGCCCATCCGTCACATACGCCGCGCTTTGTCGCGAATTAGACTGCATGCTGGCCGCCGCTGGAGGCTTGCATGGCAGCCTCAAATACCAGGATCATTTCCACCTTTGCGATCAGCGGGATGGTGTCCGGTCTGCTGATCATCCCTCTTGCGTGGCTGTGGGTTCCGCTGGTGTTCGGCGCCGAAGGGACTCTGTTCGCAATCGGCTTCACCGCGGCCTACCTTGTGTGTCAACGTTCGCTGCCGCGGACCGATGCGTTTCAATTCGGTTTGCTGTTGCTCGTCCTGGTGCTTGGCTTTCCACTAGCCATCGTGTTCGGCGCAGCCCTGGCACTCGGGACGCAATTCCTCCTGCTCGGCGCGCAGTCGGCCAGTCCCTGGCTGGCCGACAATAGCCCGCTTGTCATGATGGCGCTCATGCTTTTCTGGGGGGCGCTCGCTGCTGCAATGTTCGTGAACATGGCATTGGCGCTGCTCACGGCGGAGTGGGACAATCGCATCTTTCGTCTGCTCTTGCTGGCAGCACTGACCACGGCGGCGGTCAGCTTTGCGTTCTACCTGCCGGCATATGCCTCCGAGAATCCGCTGGTCGTGCGCTACCGCGAGCTGGCACTGTTTGCGGTGCTGTCACCATTGGGAAATGCGGTGATGGGCACAATCTGCGGAATCGCTCTTCTGAGGGCGATGCCGGCAAGCAGCACGGCAGCTGGAGCGGGGTGAACGCAACGATAGAGCCGCAGGTGGACCAGTAACAGACGGGTGTCACCGTCAGCCGAACAAAGAAGATGGTGGCGGTCCCGTTCGCACACATCAACCTTGGCGGATGTACAAGAAAGCCCCACGTTAGCTCGCTAACGTGGGGCACCGTTTATGTGCAAGTGCCCGGGCCCGAGGGGCGGTACACCTTCTACGCAGCCCTCCGCTCAGACCAGGGATCCATGACGACCTTGATGCAGTGGTCTTCCTTGTTGCGGAACACCTGGTACATTTCAGGCGCGCGGTCGAGCGGAACGCGATGGGTGATGATCTCCGATGGATCTATCTCGCCCCGCTCCACTCGCCCAAGCAATGGCTTCATGTACTTGAGCATGTGCGTCTGGCCGGACACAAGTTTGAGCCCCTTGTTCATCACGGCGCCCATTGGGATGGCGTCTACGAAGCCGCCGTAAACGCCCGGTATCGATACGTTGCCTCCACTCCGGACCGCCTGGATGCATTGGCGCAATGCAGTGGGCCGTCCCGTCTGCATGCCAAGGCGAAATTTGGCTTTGTCGACCATCGCCAGGAAGTCGTGCCCGTCAGCTTCCATGCCGACCGCATCGATGCAGGAGTCCGGGCCGCGGCCGCCGGTCAACTCCTTGAGGGACTCGATCACGTCATCGACCTCATCGGCATTGATCGTCTCAGCGTTGGCTCGCTGAGCCAGTGCGATCCTTTCGGGTACGCGATCGATGGCAATCACGCGTTCAGCACCGAGGAGAAATGCGCTTCGGATGGCGAACTGCCCGACAGGGCCGCAGCCCCAGACGGCGATACAGTCTCCGGAATGTATGTTGCACTGCTCAGCTGCCTGATAGCCGGTGGGGAAGATGTCTGAAAGGAAAAGCACCTTATCGTCCGGGAGGTCGCTTTCTATCTTGAGACAGCACACATCGGCGAACGGAACGCGGGCGTACTGGGCCTGACCCCCGGCATAGCCGCCGGTCAGGTGTGAATAGCCGAAGAGACCGGCAGTCGCATGACCGAACATGGCTTCCGTCATCCAGGCATTTGGGTTGGTGTTTTCACATAGCGACCAAAGATCATGCTTGCAGTGCCAGCACTGGCCGCAGCAGATGGTGAACGGTATCACGACGCGGTCACCCACCTTGACTTGCTTGACCTCCGGACCTACCTCCACCACTTCGCCCATGAATTCATGTCCGACGATGTCCCCCTGTTCCATCGTCGGTATGTAGGCCCCATACAGGTGCAGGTCAGAGCCACAGATAGCGGTGCGCGTGATGCGAACCACTGCGTCTCGCGGATTGATGATGTGCGGGTCGGGAACATTTTCGACTCGCACATCGTTCTTGCCCATCCAGCAAACAGCTTTCATAAGAACTCCAAGAAGTACCGAGCACCCAGTACCTGGTACCGAGTTGGCGAAACGGTATTAAGAAATCATGGTTTGGGTTGATGGCGCCGTTCGAGGCACCGGCATGGCACGGGTGAGTACTGTGACCGAGCTCAAGCCCGGTACTCGGTACTCGCCGCTCGGGCCTTTACGCCGGTACCTCTCGGATCGCGCGTTCGCGGTCGCTCCGGGCGTGCTCTCTCGTGCCGCGCGGCATGTCCGCTTTGTCAGCGCCCCACTGTGACGCGATCTTGCCGAGCACCGAACGCCGACCGTGTGGCTGCCCCTGCGTTGTAGCGATCTCGCCTGCTTCGATCAATTGTTTGAAATGTCGCAGGTCTTCGCGTACCTGCTGCGTTGGTGATTCTCCAAAAACAGTTGCGATAGCATGGCCTGCTTTACCTGCGGGCGGGTTGTACTCAAGCGCTACCGTGACTTCGGTGCCCCGATTCCCGGGAGCTTCGCGGAACTGAACGGAGCCGGTGTTCTCCACGTCGGAGCCCGGAAGCGAGCGCCAAACGATGTACTGGTTTTCGCGCTCGTCGGTGATCTCTGCATGCCACGAGATCTTTGCTCCCAGTGGACCACGCGCCGTCCATTCTGACCAGCGGTCGCCCGTGGTCTTGACCGACTTGAGATGACTCATGAAACGCGGCAGGTTTTCAAAGTTGCGCCAGAACCGGTAAACCTCGTTGACCGGCTTCAGCACCGTCATGGTCCGCTCGACGCGAATACGAGTGGGATTCTGTTTTTCAGTGGCGCCGTGGTAAACCAGCAGCCCGCCAACGGCGGCAAGCGCCGCACCGCCGAGCGATTTTCGTGTTACGCCATAGACCGCCAGCGCACTGCCGCCAATCACGGATGCCCAGGGTTCGACCGACGCCAGGCGTCCGTGCCTGCCGTTGCGGTCACCTCCGTTGCGCGCAAGATCGTAGCTCATTCGCACGCCTCTCTCTTTGGATTTGTGAATGTGTTGATGCCGGGACCGGAGGGCGAGTTTGGTGGAAACGAGAGCAGCGGCAATGGCAGAATGGAAGGTTAGAATGATCGCGGAAGGTCGCAGAACTCGGAATCGCGATCCGTACGCCTATTGATCACGTGACCTCAAAACAGCCTGATCTTCATCCTGAGCAAAAACGTACCGCTGCAGAAGAGCGCACGATCAGTGTTGCCCTCGTTGCGAGCCTCGGGGTTGCGGTGCTCGCCCTCGTGTTCTTCAACTGGCTGGCGCACGAGGTGTTTGAAGGCGACACGCGCGTCTTCGACGACCGTATCCGGATGGCCATTCACGCGCACTCCCTGCCGGCACTTACGCTGGCGATGCGCGCCATCACTCACCTCGGCGGTCCACTGACCCTAATCGTGTTTTGCGCCGCCGCGTTCTTCGGGTTCCTGATCAGGGGGTGGCGGCGTGGTGCAGCATGGATTGCAGTGACCATGGCCGGCGCCGTCGTGCTGGACGTGACGTTGAAGATGATCTACCAGCGGCCTCGGCCAGAGCCTTTCTTTGGCGTGGCGCCACAGTCCTACAGCTTCCCGAGTGGTCACGCGCTGGGCTCGTTCTGTTTCTACGGGACACTTGCTGGACTGATCGCGCACCGCAGCGGCCGGCGGGCGGTGCGAGCGGCGGCGGGAGTGGTCGCAACGCTGTTGATCGCAGCCATCGGATTCTCAAGGCTGTATTTGGGCGTGCATTATCCTACGGACGTGATCGCCGGGTATGCGGCAGCGGCAATCTGGGTGGGAGCCCTGGTGTCACTAGACCGGTTCCGCAGACGACCACGACACCGCCGCCCATCCTGAACGCAGTAAGGCGCCGTGACCGTTCTCTGCGTTCGGCGCTCGATCGGCTTTTGAGAGCGCCACGAGACTTGCGGAATCCGTAGTTTCGCGAGTAAAACTGTCCTGCTGATTACAGGAGACTCATGATCCCCCGCTTTTTTGCACTACTGCTTCTTCTTTCCAGCGCATTCACACTTAACGCATTCTCCGCCGATGTTTCACATGGTCCGACTTTCCTGCGCACGGGTTGGCAGATTCAATCGGCGTGCAAAGTAAATGACAAGGGCGATGTGATCTCCACGGCGGCCTACAAACCTCAAGGCTGGGTGCCGACCACTGTGCCGAATACG
>JAEZPW010000293.1 GCA_023441255.1 Acidobacteriota bacterium | reverse complement strand
GAGTGGAGGGACCTGCTTTTCGCCTGCACTCCCAATTCGTCTCGTGCACGAGATTCTTGTTACGAAAATGGAACACGGCAGCCCGGTTCAGCGACGTTACCTATCCGATACGACTTCCCCCACCCGCGCCTTTTCCGCCGAAATCTTACCGTTTACACGACTTAGATCTAACGCGAGATCTGGCCTGATCGGATATCTCGGCGACACAGCGATGCACCGCGCGGTTACATACGCGTTAACAGCAAGCTCTGCGATTCTGATCAGCCATTGCTCCACAGGTGCGGCTTCAGGTTGTGAAAGAACGCGGCAGCGAAAACAGTGTCGTCCGGTGTCGATGCAACGAATGTAGCAGCGCATTGCCGCCAGCCAACATGGGGACAGGAAGATTTACGAAATCAGAACAAGCGGAGAGGCCGGCAAGCCAATGCGACGACATTGAGAAAAGACGACGACAGCGAGAAAGCTCCGGGTGGCCCACACAACGTTCTTTTCGTTGTGTGGGGCAGTTGAAGCGGCATCGGCCTAAACCCACGTGGAGAAGAAGAATACCCCACTCAAGCAAAGGAAGCTTGAGTGGGCCACCGGCCCATGGAATGTGGCTCCCACGGGATTAGTCTGCATGTTATAAACCTACTTACATATGCGAGCCGCCAAACGTGACGTCCACTTGTGGTCCGACACCCTCGGGCTTCTGCCCGTGCCTATTTTGTCAGGTGACGAGTCCGGACGGTACGTCCTGCTGAATGGGGTCACGGGAAATTTCTGCCTCGACCTAAGTGCGACGGAAACGCGGGAGGGTAAGCGTGATGCCGCGTGGTCAAGCAACGTCGGACACTACGTATCCCTGATTCGAGACAACGTCGAGGTTCTTAGATATGACGCTGCAAGCGCAGTAGCGGAAACGTACAGCTTGTCGAGCGTGATGAAGAGCCTCAGTGATTTTCACCGGTATCTGGAGAAGACACAGCCTCGCGGCCGAAATGTCAGTTGTTGGACACGTAATCCGGGTCTTTCGCCAGTTGCGGTCGGCTACTTCTGAGGATGATGGCAGAAACTCGTTGCTCGCTTTTCTTGCACTACTTGCGTGCGCGACTGAGAAGACCAGCCTCGATTCTATCGACCTAAGTAACTGGGGCTTGCCACTCGAGAGTCGAGCTTTCGCCCAGAACATCAACCCCGAAGACTGGGAGGCATTGCGTAGTGATTTGCTTGAGGGCAGGCGCTTGGACGATCTATTCCTCCGGCCCAACCTGCTGCTACGGCATGCCGCGGGTCAAGTATTTCAGGAAGCTCACTACGAAACATCGGTGGTCGCACAACTGCGGTTCCCGGGTTTCTCACCGCGACCAGCAACCCTGTCAAAGGTTTCGAAAGGGGTCGGTATTCACTTCACGCCCCCTGCTTTAGCTAGGGCGTTGGTCGAGCAGGCGCTGCGAGTGCTGCCCCGCGACGGAGCATCAATTCGAATCTTCGATCCCGCATGTGGTTCTGCTGAGTTTCTGCGGGAAGCTTTGCGACAGATCCGCCTGAACGGCTACAAAGGCACCGTAGAACTCATTGGATGGGACGTCTCCCCTGCAGCTTGCGACATGGCGCGATTCTTGCTGGCTTGGGAAAAGCACCAGGATCCATTCGAGGTTAAAGTAGAGGTTCGGTTGACGGACTCGCTGTCTGAGTCGGAGTGGCCCGCTGCCGATCTTCTGCTGATGAACCCGCCGTTCGTCTCTTATGAGGAACTGGATACTGAGCAGCGTGCGACAGTTGCAAATGTTCTTGGAAAGCTGGCGCGTGGTCGATTCGACATGTCTACGAGCTTCGTCTGGAAGGCGTTCACAAGCTTACAGCGGGGCGCAGTTGTCGCAACGGTGGTACCCGCCTCTTTTTTGGAAGCCGATGCCGCGTTCGAGGTCCGGAGAGGACTAACGGGATTGATGGCAATTCACATGGTGGCACGTCTAGGTAGTCCAATTCTGTTCTCGAACGCAACGGTTGACGCCGCGACTCTGATTGGACAGGTCGGCGCAGAACCCGACAGGGACGTGTTGGCTTTTTGGGCGGATCATAGGATTCATTCAACGTCAGCCGGCCTGCGTCAGCTACGTCGAGCCACTCAGTGTGGAATTCGAACGGCCATTGTCGCGGATGGTTTCAGCATATACAGAATTCCTAGTCTGACGCTGAACGTTGACAGTTGGGCCCCGCGTTCGTACCGCTCCTGGAACTTTTTGAGAAATCTCCAGCATTTGCCGTGCGTGGAAGATCTTTTTGACGTGAAGACCGGATGTCGTCTTGGTTATAGACAGGCGTTTTTGGTCGACAAAGCCGATTGGATTGGTCTTCCGTCGAGCGAGAAAAGATACTTCAGGCCAGCGGTGGTGAACGAGTCCATCATGTTTGGGCGACTTCGTGATTCGAAGTACGTCTTCTATCCATATGGTCGGCACGCCATCGAAAATGAACGGGAACTGCGTTCAAAGGTGCCAACGTTCTACAAAGAAGTTCTGCTGCCCTGCAAGCCTGAGTTGCTGCAGCGCAGGAGCAAGCGCGACATAGCTCGTTGGTGGGAGATGAGCGAGTCCCGTACTTGGCAGTATCACCCCGAAGCAAAACTGGTTTCCGTCTATTTCGGTGATGCAGGATCGTTCGCGTACGATGACTCCGGGCAATATACCGTGGTCCAAGGCTTCGCTTGGCTGGCGAAGTCCTCTCTCAAGGTGAAGGATTCATTCCCACAGAAGCTGGCGTTCGCGTACTTAGCTTTGCTCAACAGCGCAGTGATTTCCGACTTGCTCTCAGCGACTTCGAATCCCGTCCAAGGTGGACAGTGGGATTTATCGGCGCGTTATGTTGGAAAGATGCCGATGCCGAATTTGGCCGCGTTAGTCGGTTCTCCGTTGCTCGCTCAACTCGCAGACTTGGGTGGGCGCATTCATCGGGGAGAAGAAGTGAATAAGAGGGATATAGACGAGACGGCATATGCCGCTTACGGCGTTCAGCAATCCAATGTCCAAAGCAGCTAAAAAAGGAAGGAAAGAGAAGACCGCTGGGATTGCTGCCGTCAACAAGGTGGCTGATCCAACAACGGTCTTGCGTGCTTGTCTTCCCGTGCTCAAGGCACAATTTGATACCGACGCGTTGGGATTTGCGCATGCCCCCCTCGCTCGACGCGTTTCTCGATATGAGTTGCAGGGCCCCGCACAACAGACAGCAACCGCTCGCGACAAGTATGCCATCCATCTCCTCTGCTCTGGTGCTTGCGGCCTCTACTGGGCAGCCGTTGTACTTGATTTCAAGTTTGTGGACCCAACACACGATCTGGTAAACGTCGAGATTGTGGTGTTCACTGGCGCCGCCTACGGCAGTAAAGTGCCGTTCCTCAGGGCCGAGTGGCATTGTTCACCGGCCGATCTTGCTGAACGACATGCACAGCCGCACTGGCACGCTTACGTTTCAACACCGTCCCGCACTGAGACTCATTTCGCGCAAGAGCCGGTTGCCGAATTCCGGACTAATGTGACGCCCAGCGAGGAACAGGAAACAGTGGCTAGCATACCCTTTCATTTCGCAATGTCTTCATCTTGGCAGAAAGGCGACCAACATGCTCATCGAGAGCCGGTTGCGACTGTGCTTGCACTGCAGAATTGGCTCAACGGTTGCCTCTACTACATTCGGTCGCAGTTGCAGTAAGCAATCGCACGGCGAAGACGTGTACGGTTGTGACTTTCAACGGCAGTTCTTGGCCTTGTTCCGTTTTCGTGAATTTCCACAGCCTCATGTTGGCGCGCAGCAATTCCCTGCTACATTCATCGCGTAAACGGCGGCAACGCCGCCGCTGCGTTCTTTGAGAATCGATCGCCGACGTGCGAGGGAGCGTTCGCGGTTTACCCAATTGGCGCCACGAGGGGCCTCGCTTAAACCGAACCTATCTCTCGCCGAATCAAGATTTTGAGAGACATACCCTTGGCGAACCCGCATAAACACTGGCTTGTCAGAGATAGGGGCAGGGGATAGGAAGCGAGCAAAGTGCAGATATCCTTCCACTTCACTGCGCTCAGTGTCAGGATCAATCCGTCGTATGGTTCGGCGTAAGAAAGCGGGACGAGTCACCGGCCCATCCTCACACAAAGAAGCACGTCACAAAACTAAGGGCGACCCGCGAGGGTCGCCCTTCCACAACTCGGTACTCGGTAGTAGGTACTCGTTACTCTCTTTCTACGCCTGCGCCGGACGCTCGCCCTGCACGCCCTGTCGGCCCGGTTCGGGCTTGAGGACCTGCTGGACTTCGTCCTTGGACGGCTCAGGCTTGACGACCTGCGGAAGGTCTTTGCCTTCCAGGATCATCTTGATGTCGTTCGCGTCGATCACTTCGCGCTCGAGCAGAGCCATGGCGATCTTCGTCAGGTGGTCGCGATGGTTCTCCAGCACGTCGACGGCAGTCTTGTACGCCGTGTCCACCAGACGCCGCACTTCCTGGTCAATCTTGATGGCCGTGTCTTCGCTGAAGTCGCGATGCTGCTGCAGCTCGCGGCCCAGGAAGATCTGCTCGTCTTTCTTGCCGAAGGTGATCGGACCAAGCTGGCTCATGCCGAACTCGCAGACCATCTTGCGCGCCAGTTCGGTCGCCTGCTCAATGTCGTTGCCCGCGCCCGTGGTCATCGTGTTCAGGAACAGTTCCTCGGCGACGCGTCCGCCCATCATGATGGCCAGTCGTGTTTCGAGGTACTCGCGCGAGTAGGTGTGCTTGTCGTCCACCGGCAACTGCATGGTGACGCCAAGCGCCATTCCGCGCGGAATGATCGTGACCTTGTGCAACGGGTCGCTGTTCTTGAGCAGCGCCGCGACCAATGCGTGTCCGGCTTCGTGGAAAGCGGTTAGCCGCTTCTCCTCTTCGGACATGACCATGGACTTGCGCTCGGCGCCCATCAGGACTTTGTCTTTGGCCAGCTCAAGGTCGTACATCAAGACCATCTTGCGGTTCTGACGCGCGGCGTTGAGCGCACCTTCGTTGACCATGTTGGCCAGGTCGGCGCCGGAGAAACCAGGTGTGCCGCGAGCCAGCACCATCAAGTCGACGTCGTCGGCGATGGGAATCTTGCGGGTGTGAACGCGCAGAATCTCTTCGCGTCCCTTCACGTCCGGACGCGGCACCACGACGCGACGGTCGAAACGGCCCGGTCGCAGCAGCGCCGGGTCGAGCACGTCAGGACGGTTCGTGGCGGCGATCAGGATCACGCCGTCGTTCGACTCGAAGCCGTCCATCTCGACCAGCAACTGGTTGAGGGTCTGCTCGCGCTCGTCGTGTCCGCCGCCTAGGCCAGCGCCACGATGACGGCCCACAGCATCGATTTCGTCGATGAAGATGATGCACGGAGCATTCTTCTTGCCCTGCTCGAACAGGTCGCGAACGCGCGAAGCGCCCACGCCGACGAACATCTCGACGAAGTCTGAACCCGAGATGGAGAAGAACGGAACGTTGGCTTCACCGGCGACCGCGCGAGCGAGCAAGGTTTTGCCCGTTCCCGGAGGTCCAACGAGAAGCACGCCCTTCGGAATTCGTCCGCCCAGCTTCTGGAACTTCTGCGCCTCGCGCAGGAACTCGATGATCTCCTTGAGTTCTTCCTTGGCTTCGTCAACGCCGGCGACGTCTTTGAACGTCACCTTCTTCTGCTGCATCGAGAGCAGGCGCGCGCGCGATTTGCCGAAGGACAAGGCCTTGTTTCCGCCGGTCTGCATCTGGCGGATCATGATGAACCAGAGCGCACCGAGAAGGATGAGCGGAGCAAGGTTCAGCAGCCACGAGGGCCAGCTTCCGCTGCTCACGTCCTTCACCGTCATGTTGACGCCCTTTTCCTGCAGGGTCTTGTACATGTCGGGATAGTTGGTCGGGACCGTGGTGTGGAACGTGGCCTTATCGTTGCGGAAATGGCCGCGCACCTCGGGTCCGATCATGGTGACTTCGGACACGTTGCCCTGATTCACCTGCGACAGGAACTCGGAGAAATTGATCTCTTTTTCTTTTCCGCCGCTGCCGCCAGCTTTCACGACCTGCCACAGCAAGACGGCCGTAAGCACGATCACCAGCCAGAAGACGACGGTTTTAACGGTCGAATTCACGAAGGTAACTCCTAACAGCTCAGGACCACGAGATCACTGCGTCTTTACCCCACTCAAGCAAAAGAAGCTTGAATGGGCCACCCACAGGTGAGTGCAAAGAGGAGGACGTAATGATTGCCGGGCCCAAGCTCGCCTCGTTCATTTAGATGCCACCGAGGCGAGTTTCTATTCAACGAAAAAACTACACCACTTCATTCTAACCTGTTCGAAGCATGAGGCTTCGTGCAGGTCAGACTTCCTGAGGCTGCGCTGCCTTTGCCACCGTGGCTAGATAGGGCAGGTTGCGTCCAAGCTGGTTGGAACCCAGCCCATAGCCCACCACGTAGGCTTCATCTACCTGGAAGCCAAAATAGTCAGGGTGAACGGCCACGCGCCGTGCCGACTGCCGGTCAAGCAGCACGGCCAATTTCACCGAGGCCGCGCCCAAGCCCATCAGCGTGCGCGTAAGGAACTCGGTGGTAACACCGGAATCCAGAACACCCTCGAGCAAAAGAACATCGGCCTCTTTCACCACGGGCTCGGGACTGAAGAAGATCTCCGTCGTATGCCCGCGGTCGGTGAAATCGGGCCTTATAAATTGACACACAACCGGGAGTTCAAGTTCCCGGACCAGGTCGGCCATGAAAATAAAGCCGTTGTACATGGTGCAGACTACGACCAGCGTCTTGCCGCGGTAATCGCTGGAAATCTGGCGGGCAAGTTCCCGCACCCGTTTCGCGATCTGCTCCGCGCTGATGATGGTACGCAGCTCGCCACCCAAACCGGCACGATTGTCCAAGTGCGCCTCTCGAGTAACTGCGCCGCAAACTGCCGGCGCGCCTGTGAATGCACGTCAGCAGATTGTACTCCGTCGCAAACGCCCGCGCAGGGTACTAACGAGGGTTCCCGGAAACCGAAGGGTAGCCGACAGTTACTTCCGGACGGCCGGTTCGTCCACCTTTGATCTATTGTCCGGAATCCGTGTCTTCCAAGGGCCGCAACTCGATAAACAGCGCCTTGCCGCCCTCAGGGTTGGCCCGGTGCGGTTGCGCCACCGGAAAACCTTTCATCCAGACAATATCGTTGCCGCTGAGAACGACCGGCCAGAGTTGACGTTCCGGACCTGAAACGTGCTTTTGCTGTAACAGCTCCTTCACCTTTCGGGGAGCTGATGTATGGGCAGGCCAGAAGCGGTCTCCGGGACGCCAGTTCCGAACGGTTAACTCAGACGTCAACGTTTGTGGACCCAACAGTTGACTCGGATTATAACCTGCCGAGGCAGGTTCTCCGGAGATGTTTTCCGCCTTAGCCCCCTCGGCACCAGTGGGATCGACCAAACGAGCCGAAAGCACGCAGTTGAGTTCCGGGATACGCAGTTCGCCGGGAACGGAAACGATGTACGTGTAGTCGGCGGCGGCTCTTTCCGGTGAGTTGGGTATCCGATCGTTCGCGCAGCGAAGGGTGGGGTCTTTTGACGGCGGACTACCGGGCCTCCTCAGGACCAATTCGGCGCCAGTGCGGACGGGAGCCGAGCCCTTGCTCCAGACGCGTCGGTACTCGGCGCTCCATCCGCCGGGGAGGTCGATTTGGGCGCTGGGTCCGCCGGCCGCGAGGGCGAGAACCTGCTCAACGTGCTTGAACTCCAGGTGAAGATCAAGCCCGTTGGCCAAGTGCAGCAGTACGCGGCGCTGCAGCGCGACAGGCAGCTTCAACAATGCCTCGCAGTTCAGGATGAACTCTGAATGAAGTTGATCAGTCGGGTATAGTGTCTGCCGCTCTTGCGTTGACAAGTCGTGTGTGGGGACGGGGCTCTGCCCCGTCCCGGTGTCTGCCGCATGATTTCCTGTCTCAGTGATCGTGAGTACCCCGTCCAGCACACGGTGAATCTGTTCGTCCCAGAAGTGTTCCTCGGCGCGCGCGATGTCGGCCAATTCGACGAGCCGTTCACGGACTGCGGGATTGAAGTCGGCTTCCAGCAGGGGCAGCAGCGTGTGTCGGACGCGGTTGCGCGTGTAGTCGGTCGAGAGATTCGTGGCGTCATCGCACCAGCGCTGGCCGAGCGAACTGAGGTAAGCCTCAAGTTCGGGGCGACGAACCTGCAGCAGGGGCCTGATGACTGTACCGAAAACGCGTCGAAGCACACCGGCTTCGACGTCCGCGCCGTGATCGCGCGCGAGACTCGGGCCCGCGTCACCAAGCTGCAGGCAGGGGTAGATTGCGGCGAGTCCGCTGGTCCCCGTACCGCGAAGAATGCGCAGCAGGACGGTTTCGGCCTGGTCGTCGAGGGTGTGCGCGGTCGCAACCTTATCTACGGCGCCGCTTGTCATGAGCGACCCGAACCAGCGGTAGCGCAGTTCGCGCGCGGCCGCTTCCAGGCTCATCTTTGTCTCTTTGGCGAAGTTAAGCGTATCGCCACACGATACGTGTGCCTCCAGCCCGAAGCTGGCCGCCAACTCGCGCACAAACTGCTCGTCGGCGTCAGCGGCTTCACCGCGGATCTTGTGGTTGAAGTGCACGACCGAGAGGACGACGCCGAGTTCGCCGCGCAGTTCCAAAAGCAGGCGCAACAGCGCCACTGAATCCGCCCCGCCCGATACGGCCACACCAAGGCGATCGCCCGCGCGCAGCATATCGTGCTTGCGGATGTAGGCGAGAACGCGCTGTGCGAGCGTGGGCGGCACGAGTACATAGTAGCCGAACGGCGAACGAATATCGTGCTCACCGCGCCTACGATCGGCGTGATTGTACGCGGCATCTACTCCCACCGAGAGCCGAACGCCGCGGCGCGAGGGTGGGGCACCATCTTTCTTTGCGAGAATCTGGAACTACCGTTCCTTGGAATTGCTCCGGAACATTCCTTCGCGCACCGAATTCGCAGTTCGGGTATTTCCATAACCCCGACGGTAATGTATTGAGCTGCGCGCTGGGGTTCCGGACCTATTGACCAGCTGCAATTCGATCGTGTGGAATCGGCCATCAGCGCCCTGCGAGGGCTTGAAACTGAGGACGTAGCGTTTTCGCAGGGCCTGAATCACATCGTCCAGCATCTTTCCTGCGCTGACGGACGAAAACATCTCGCCACCGGTCTGCTCCGTGACTTTTTCCATGGATATTGAAGAACGCCAGTTCCCTTCGCGGTTCCGGATGCGCAGACTATAAATCGCCACTTCCGACTGAACGGCGCAGTCGATCAGGTCCGCTTCACTCTTGACGTCGCTGTTCCTCAAAACCGTGAAGGGGAACGCCTTGTTGTCCGACACAAGGATGACGACACGACGCATGTCGGGGGCGTTGTGCTTCAGGTAGAGCGTCGCCACGAACAGGGCGTTCACGATGTCTGTGGTGTCGCCCGTCTGAATATTGCCGACCTGTTCCGCAACCTGGTTGCGATCGGTTGTGAGGTCCACCATCTTCTGAACGTCCCAGCCGAAGGAGAACAAGGCCACCTTATCCTGGGGCTTCAATCCGGACAGGATTCGTGCGGCCGTATCCCGTATCTCGTCGATGTTCTTCTGCATGCTGCCACTGCTGTCGAGAACCAGCGCAATCGCGATCGGCAGCTGGTCGTACCAGAAACCAACCACGGGCTGTTCGGCTCCATCTTCCAGGATTTTGAAATCCTGCTTCTGAAGCTCGGTGACGAGTTGCTTTTTCCGATCGCGCACACCGGCGTCTACGAGTACCTCTTGAGCGGCCGTGCGAAAGGTGTAGACGCCTTCTGCGTTTTGCGTGACCGTCGGCGGCCCAGCCTTTGAAGACTGTGAAGGGGGCGGCTCAGGTCCGCTGTTGCGGTCTTCGGCAACGCCGATAGCGACGAGCGAGGGACCCTGCTGTGATCCCGCACCGTCGGGAGTCGCGCCGTCGAAGGAGTCGTCTTGGGGATCGGCAGTGGTTTCCGCCGTGAGCACCGACCCCAGGCTCGCTACCGATGGAGCGTTTTGCTGTTCTGCGCGGGCTTCGCGATGCGCCACTGCGGACGCCTTTGCAGGGTCAGGGATTTCCAGCGGAATCACCAGGGTCCCGAGCTTTTTGCTAGCGATGTCAATCACGCCCAGGTAGAGCTCATATTCACCCGGCTTCAGGGCGAGGAACCGGCGAGACTTGATGCCCCGGTGAAGGATGTCGGACGCCTGCTCCGGGCCTATCTCCTTGTCGACCATTTCCCAGGCCTGCCCAGCGTTATTCTGCTGCTTGTCCCAGGCGACGGCCACGAGCTGGTAGGAGACGCTTCGTGTCCCGTGTTCATTGTCCGGTAACGTAAGGTCACGCGCGTCGATGATGTAGTCGACCTCGACCGGTTGGCCCGAGCCGGATGTCACCACCTTCGCTTTCATCTGAATCGACGCGATTGGGACCGTGCCGGGCTGGACCGCCTCGATGAGGCGCTTCTGCTCGTCAACTTTGGTGCTCTTGATCTTCAGTACGGGGGCGAACGGGTCGGCCACGGCGTAATACCCGCGGCGATATGTGAGCCTGACGTTCTGCCGCGCCAGTTTCACTTCGATCTTGCGGAGACGACCGTCCCACTTTTTGTTCGAGGGTGCGTAGGAAACCGTGTAGTAGTTTGCGCCTGAGTCGATGCTCTGCTGGAATGCCTTCCGTATATCGTTGCTGTCGTAAAAAGCGCGGCCACCGGTCTGTTGCGCCATTTCATCCATTGCGCTATGGGTGGCAGAAAGTCCCGCGCTGAAGTCGCTGAGAGCCTTTGCGAACGACGATCCTCCTGACGCCGACGCCGCGCTGGCAGCAGTCATCGGTGAGGGCAGCAATCCACGAGCGTCGATGGGATAGACGGCAACCTGGTGCGCCGCGAGCAGTGCGGCGGTGGTGCGAATCTCGCGGTCATAGAGGTGGAAGGAACTGACCTCCGTGTACGAACCGATCATTGCGGGGAAATTGCCCGACACCCAGATGAGGTTCTTGCGCCCGGGAATGGCGCCCAGCGAACGGCCAAGGTCGCGGAGCGCGGATAGAGTCATGCGCATGCGCAGGTCGTTGTTGTGTGTCACCTCCGCGTTGATGAATTCGTGCAGGATCGCTTCGGGTGTGTGAACACCCGGGGGGGTCGCGGAGGCTGCGGTCCGCGCCCCAGCGCCACCGGTTGCAGTCTGAGTAGTGCCCATCTGGTCAAGCAGGGCCTTTTGCGACTCGCTTTCGGAATTCTTGAAGCCGCCCAGCTCTCCCAGGGTCTTGGCGGCTGCGATGAGCGCGTCGCTGCGCCCGGTGACACCCTGGACCATGCGCAAGCGGTCGCCGAGTGTGAAAAGCGCAACCTGCTGCCCGGGCGGAAGCGTCTTCAGGTACTCAATCATCCTGCTGCGCGCATAAGCCTGGAATTGAAAGTCGAGGTTCAGCGTATCGAACAGAATGATGTTAGTGGCTCCAGAGGCCGATGCAGGCGCCCAGTTGGAATGAACGCCCGGCCCTAAGCGCGGAGGCTTTGCCGCAGGTGCGTTGAGAGCCTCTTCCAAAGTGTGCTCGTCAAATGCCCGGATGGTTTGCGGCTTGCCATCATCATAGATCTGGAAATCCTGCGCCTTCAGACCACGAATGGGCCTGCCCTGTGAATCGGTTGCAACTACGTCAACCAGGACTATGCGCGCGCTGCTGCGAAAGACAGGTACGTTCGGAGCCTTCTCCGAGTTGGCCTTCTTCGCTTCGCAAGGAAGCACCACCCAAAGCATTACTGCAAACAGAACCGAGTACAGCCGTAGAGTTCGTCCCACCGGGGTGGACCTCTCGTCGCAGCGGTTTGCGATTACTAAGGATGGCCGGCCGTGACATCGGCCCTCATGAGCGAAGGAACACTAGCAGGGTGCCATTAAGCCGTCGGTCGCCGTTTGGATCGCAAGCCGCAGTATACGGCTGGTTCGCCGACGAGAACAGGCGGATCGTGCAGTCGAGGTTGTTTCAGCTTCGCTGCTTCACCGTTGCGGTCACGCTGCCGCGCGCCAGCCTTGCGGACATATCGTCTCCGGGCGCGAGTTGTGCGGCGTCCTTGACGAGGTTTCCGGCCGCGTCGAATACCAGCGCGTAGCCGCGTTCGAGTATCGCGACGGGTGATAGCGCGTGCAGCCTGCCGGTGAGCCGGTCGAGATGGTGTCGGCGGTCGACCAGTCCGCGACGCATCACCGACCCGAGTGCGGTGGTGCGCGCCTCAAGGGCCTGACGATTTGCAGCGAGTGCGCGCCGCAGATCGTGGAAACGCACACGCGCTACGGCGAGGTCGAGCCGACGGCGGTAGCGCTTCAGTACCTCGCGCATTGCTGCGACCAGACGAAACGTGAGTTCGTCGGCGCGCTGCTGGCGTCGATGAATGATGTCGGTGGTGCGTGCGAACGCCCGGTGGCGCATCAGTTCGGTGAGCGAGTTGCGCGCGGAGAGCAACTGGAACTGTACGGCGCGGGTCAGCCGCTGATGCAGGCCGGCGAGCTTGTCGTCGAGGCTCTGGCGTGAACGGATGACCAGTTCGGCCGCAGCCGACGGGGTGGGCGCGCGCAGGTCGGCCACGAAGTCGCAGATGGTGAAGTCGGTCTCGTGGCCCACGGCTGAAATCACAGGGATCTTCGATGACGCGACAACGCGGGCGAGACCTTCGTCGTTGAACGCGGCCAGGTCTTCGACCGAACCGCCGCCGCGAGCCACGAGGATCACTTCAACGTCGCTGGCGCGGTTGAAGTAGCGCACACCTGCGGCAACTTCGTGCGAAGCGGCGTCTCCCTGGACCTGTGCCGGGAAGATGACGACGTTCACGTTGCGGTGGCGTCGGCGAATGATGTTCAGGATGTCCTGCAGCGCCGCCCCGCGCGGCGAGGTGACGATACCGATGCGGCGCGGCAGCGGAGGCAGGGGCTTCTTGCGCGACTGCTCGAACAATCCTTCAGCCTGCAGCTTGGCTTTCAGCTGCTCGAACGCGATCTGTAAAGCGCCTGCGCCCTTGGGCTCGAGATATTCGGCGAGGATCTGCAACTCGCCGCGGTCCTCATACACGGTCACGCGTCCGCGAGCGAGAACCTGCAACCCATTTTCCGGCCGGAATCGCAGCAAGCGCGCCTGCGAACGGAACATCACGATGCGCAGCTGCGCTCCGTTGTCCTTGAGCGTGAAATAGAGGTGACCTGACTCAGCGGCGCGAAAGTTGGATATCTCGCCCTCGACCCACACATCGGCATAAGCACGCTCGACCTGGGTGCGCACTGCGCCGACCAGGTCGCGCACTGTCCAGATGCGCCGCTGCGGCGGCTGGAAGGTGAAACCGAGTTGGTCGGAGCTGCCCACCGATGGCAGTGTAAACGAAATCGGTGCAGGGGCGAACGGCGCGAGCAAGGCGGGTGGTGACCGCGGTCACCTGTGTCGATCAGCGGACGATGCAGACCGGACGGGTCAGAGACCCTTCCCTACACAAGAGCTAGAGACTGGACGGGTCAGAGACCCGTCCCTACACAAGAGCTACACGCTGGACGGGCTGGATACCCGTCCCTACACAAGAGCTTCCATCATCTCCGGGACGGTGATGAACCGGTAGCCTTCGCCTTTGTAGCGCCGGATGATCAGGTCGGTGGCCGCGACGCTGGCGGAACGGTCGGCGCCAAGGGCAAGGTGTCCGCCATCGTGCATCAGGATCACGTCCCCACCGCGCACCTGGCTCGCGACCTTGCGCTCCACCTTGTCGGCCGGGTCGGCATTCCAGTCGTAGGCGCTCACGGACCACATCACCGGGACCAGTCCTTTATGGCGCACGGCGGAGAGCACGTCGGGACGGCGTCCTCCGAACGGCGGCCGGAACAGCCTCGAGTGTTCGCCGACCGCATCGGCGAGAGCGCTGTCGCAGTCGTCGATCTGGGAGGCGATCTGCGCGGGTGACGAGAAGATAAGGTTGGGGTGCGAGAAAGTGTGATTGCCGATGACGTGTCCGGCCTGGGCAACAAGGCGGGCTATTTCGGGGCGCTGCTGAACGTGTCGGCCGAGCATGAAGAAGGTAGCGCGGACGTCGTGACGGGCGAGGACGTCGAGCAGATGACCGGTCCAGGGGTCGTTCGGGCCGTCGTCGTAGGTGAGAGCCAGAAGCTTCGAGCCGTTACCCAGGCCGATGAACGTGCGTCCATAAAGCTGCGACCGTGGCACCATGGAGTGCCATCCAGCCGCGGAAAATAGGGCCGCGGTTGCCGTTGCCGCCAATATGCCGAGCACAGAACATTGTAGATGGCCCAGCGTGCCCTGCCGACTGAAAATTCCGATCGCTATTGACTCGGCACAAGCCATGTACGTATACAGACGCCTGCCATATCATTGGAGCCGGACGGTAGCGCCTTCGAAGCCGAAAAAGACGTGGCGTCTGGTCTTTTGCTGATCCTGAACGGGGGTGCCGGGCGTAGGGGTTCCTCGCTGCGCTCGGAATGACAAACAAAACGCGATTAGGCTGCGTTCGGGATGACAATACAAGGCGATTAGCTGCGAAACAGCGGTAGTTTCCAATCCGGATTTCGATGAGACAGATTCCCGACAACGCGTCACGGCCCTTGTCAGACATCAAGGGACTGATATTCAACATCATGCGGTTCTCTCTGCATGATGGTCCGGGGATCCGTACGACGGTGTTTCTCAAGGGGTGTCCTCTTAATTGCTGGTGGTGCCATAACCCGGAGAGCCAGAGCCGGTGCCCCGAAGTGATGTATGCGGAGGAACGATGCCTGCGTTGTGGGGACTGCGTTTCCGCCTGCCAGCACGGTGCGCTTACCTTTGACGGCGTCCCGGTGCGCAACGCAGATTTGTGTTCGCAATGTGGCGAGTGTGCCGAGCGATGCTTGTGCGGCGCGCGCCGCTTTGTCGGTGAATCGATAACGATCGAGAATCTGATTCAGCAAGTGCGCCGCGACTTGGTGTTTTTCGAAGAGTCTGGTGGCGGAGTGACTTTTTCCGGTGGCGAACCGCTGCTTCAGCCAGAATTTCTCGAATCTGCGCTCAAAGCCTGCAAAGCCGAAGGAATACATGCCGCAGTGGACACCTGTGGTTTCGCCAAGCCGGAGATCTTTTCTCGAATAGCGGCAATTGCCGACCTCCTGCTGTTCGACCTAAAGTTGGTCGATCCGGCGCGTCACCGGGAGTTCACCGGTGTGTCCAACGAGATCATCCTGGAAAACCTCTCCATTGCCGCCAAAGCAGGCAGACCAGTGATCGTTCGCATTCCGGTAATTCCCGGCATAAATGACGATGAGGCCAACATCGCCGGGACCATGGAAATCCTTGCGAACCTGGGTTTGAAGCACCTGCACTTGCTGCCGTATCACGAAGTGGGCACAGACAAGTATCAGCGTCTCGGTTCGGAGTATCGTCTATCCGGCCTGGAGGCGCCGACGGCGCAGAAGATGAAGGAGCTATCGGACCAATTCTCCCAAGCGGGCTTTGGTGTCCGAATTGGAGGCTGAGTCATGAACGACAGAGTTGCGCGTCTGCGTCAGCAGAGCCTTGATGCGAAGCCGTTCCTATCGATTGAGCGCGCGCGGCTCATGACCGAGTTCGACAAGACCTGCACCGAGACATCTGTGCCTGTCCGACGTGCTCTCGCCCTCCAGTACCTGATGGAGCACAAGACGATCTTTATTGGTGACGGCGAGCTGATCGTGGGCGAGCGCGGTCCGCGTCCGAAAGGCACGCCCAGTTTCCCCGAACTCTGCTGCCACAGCATGGAGGACCTGGAAGTGCTGGACACCCGCGAAAAGATCTCCTACAGCGTGGATGACGAAGCCCGGCGGGTACAGCGCGACGAGGTCATTCCCCACTGGCGCGGACGTTCGATGCGCGACATGATCTTCCGCGAGATGACGCAGGAGTGGAAGGACGCCTACGAGGCCGGCATCTACACGGAGTTCATGGAGCAGCGCGCTCCCGGCCACACCGTCCTGGGTGATGTGATCTACCGCAAGGGCCTGCTCGATCTGAAGGCAGATGTGCAGCGCGCACTCGACACTCTCGACTTCTTCAACGACGCGCAGGCGTACGACAAGCAGCAGGAACTGCGGGCCATGGCGATCGCGGCCGATGCCGTAGTCCGATTCGCCGAGCGCCATGCCGATAAGGCCGAAGAACTCGCCGCGAGTGAAAACGATCCGCAGCGAAGGCAGGAACTCCTGCGCATTGCACGCAACTGCCGCACCGTTCCCGCGCACGCTCCGCAGGATTTCTGGGAAGCGCTGCAGGCTTACTGGTTCGTGCACCTTGGGGTAGTGACGGAGCTGAATACGTGGGACTCGTTTTCGCCCGGCCGTCTCGACCAGCACCTCTATCCTTTTTATAAGGCCGGAACCGAAGCCGGCGCACTCACGCGCGAACAGGCGCAGGAACTGCTGCAGTGTTTCTGGGTGAAGTTCAACAATCAGCCCGCACCGCCCAAGGTGGGAGTGACAGCGGCCGAATCCGGCACGTACACCGACTTCTGCAACATCAACAACGGTGGTCTGAAAGCCGACGGGTCCGACGGGGTAAACGACGTTGCTTACCTTGTGCTGGACGTCATCGACGAAATGCGTCTGTTGCAGCCGTCGTCGAACCTGCAGCTGAGCAAGAAGAATCCGGACCGGTTCCTGAAGCGCGGATTGGAGATCGTGCGCAAGGGCTGGGGACAGCCTTCGATCTTCAACGCCGACATGGTTGTCGAAGAACTGCTGCGCCAGGGCAAGTCGATCGAGGATGCGCGTTGCGGCGGTACTTCGGGCTGCGTCGAGACGGGCGCGTTCGGCAAGGAAGCCTACATCCTCACTGGCTATTTCAATCTGCCGAAGGTGCTAGAGATCACGCTGAACAACGGCTTCGATCCGCGCACCATGAAGCAGATCGGCGTGAAGACGGGCGATCCGCGAACGTTCAACACGTATGAGGAATTGTTCACGGCATTCCGCAAACAGCTCCATCATTTTGTAGATATCAAAGTTCGCGGCAACAACGTTATTGAGCGCCTCTACGCCGACCACATGCCGGCGCCCTTTCTCTCCATGCTGGTGGACGACTGCATAGCCAAGGGAAAGGACTACAACGATTGCGGCCCGCGCTACAACACGACCTACATCATGGGTGTCGCACCGGGAACGTGCACAGACAGCCTGGCGGCTATCAAGTACCACGTCTTCGACAAGAAGACACTGGCCATGGGCGACCTGCTGGACGCACTCGCCGCGGATTTCCAGGGTCACGAAAAAGTGCGCCTGCTGCTGTGGAACCGCACGCCGAAGTATGGCAACGACGACGACTACGCCGACGACATTCTCAAGACCCTCTTCGACGCGTTCTATGACGAGATCAACGGCCGCCAGAACACCAAAGGCGGCACATATCGCGTGAACTATCTCTCGACCACGTGCCACGTGTACTTCGGCTCGGTCACGGGGGCGACTCCCGATGGGCGCCGCGCATGGGAACCGCATTCGGACGGCATTTCGCCCGCGCAAGGCGCAGACAAACTGGGCCCGACGGCGGTGATCTGCTCGGCGGCCAAGATGGACCACGCTCGTACCGGCGGTACGTTGCTCAACCAGAAATTTACGCCTTCACTGGTGGAAGGCTATGCAGGGCTGGAGAACATGCTGCGCCTTGTGCGCTCGTATTTCAAAATGGATGGCCATCACATCCAGTTCAACGTCGTCACGGCGGACACCTTGCGCAAAGCACAGGCCAACCCCGAGCAGTACCGCGACCTGATTGTGCGCGTTGCCGGATACAGCGATTACTTCTGCGACCTGACGAAAGCGCTGCAGGACGAGATCATCGCGCGCACCGAGCAGACGGCGTTTACGCCGGCAAGGGCGGCGAAGGCATAATCGGTAGCCCGAAGTGCGCGAAGGCTCCCGTAGCACGGCACGCCGGGTCAGAGACCCGGCGCTACACAGGCGGAGGCGCTGCACGGGCGGAGGCGCTGCACAGGCTGAGGCGCCATGTAGGCAATAGGCTATTATCCTGACAGGTGAGTCACAGAATATTCACATTCCTCAAGGCACCGCTTCGGAAGGGTTTCCTGCGGTTCTTACTTCGATGGATTGTCATCGTTGCGCTGCTTCTTTGGTCGGTTGCCGCGCTGCTCCTTGTAGCCGCCAGGTGGATCGACCCGCCAACAACGGCGGTACACGTTCAGCGCCGGTTTCAGGCGTGGATTCACCACAAGCGTTATCTGAAGCGGTATAAATTCATTCCGCTCAGCCAAATCTCGCCCGATCTGCAGCACTCGGTGATCGCCGCGGAGGACGCGCGCTTCTATCAGCATCATGGCTTCGACTGGCACGAGATACAGGTCGCTGCCGAAGACGATCTGGACGGCGATCGCACTCGCGGAGCTTCCACACTCACGCAGCAACTCGTAAAGAACCTGTTCTTTGGAACGCGCCGCTCCATCCTGCGCAAGGGCGCGGAGTTCACGCTGGTGCCGGTGGCCGAAGTCATCCTTGGCAAACAGCGCATTCTGGAGATCTACCTCAACGTGGTCGAGTGGGGGCCTGGCGTTTATGGCGCTGAGTCGGCGTGCCGTTATTACGAAGGAACGCCGGCCCGGAATATCGGAAGGCAACAGGCGGCTCAGCTCGCCGCGATTTTGCCCGCTCCACTGAAGCGCCGGCCCGAGCGCATGGGCTGGTACAGCGCGATCATCCTTGGCAGGATGCGCCAGATGGGTTGGTGATCGTGAGCGACAATCACAACGGCACGGGAGAAGCCGAATTGCGAGTGCGTCAGCCATGGTCATTTGTATTTCGGAGATTCCTTCATGAAGAGTTTGGCTGATTTGTGAATGCTCTTCCAACGCCGTTTTTCTTCCAGGTCGGCCACCGGATCCTCGCGACGGTCCAGCCAGGCAAGTTCGCGCTGCAACTTGTGCAGGCTGGACAATCGCTCGGCACTCAAAGCACCGGTATTCACAGCCTCAATCACAGCACAGCCGGGCTCACCCTGATGGCGGCAGTCGCGATAGCGGCAATTCCGAGCGAGAGTTTCGATCTCGTCGAAAGTTATCTGCAGTCCTTCGTCGTCATCCCAAAGCTGTAATTCGCGCATGCCGGGCGTATCGATCACCATGCCGCCTTCGGCACAGAACAACAGTTCGCGACGAGTGGTCGTGTGTCGTCCACGGCCATCCTCGCACACCGGCTGCGTGCTCTGGCTCCCGCTTCCCAACAAGCGGTTGATCAGAGTTGACTTGCCAACGCCGGACGAGCCGAGCAGAGCCACCGTCTGCCCCGGCAGGCAGTAGCTAGCGAGTTGCTCTAGTCCGTCTCCACGCAGTGCGCTGACGGCGTGAATGGCCGTCCCGACGGCAACCTCCTCGACGGCGTGAATCCGTGACGCGGGGTCCGCGCACAGATCAAGTTTGTTCAGGACCACCACCGGCGTAGCGCCACTGTCCCAGGCCGCCGTCAGATAGCGCTCGATCCGTCTCGGGCTGAAGTCGTTATCCAGGCCGGTGACGAGGAAGGCGTATTCCAGGTTGGCGGCTATGACCTGCTCGCGATCGCCTTTCCCGGCAGCGCGGCGGCAGAAGCGCGTAGCCCGCGGCAATACCGCCAGAATCTGCGCTGTGCCTGGGTTTGACGCAATCTGGTCTGACGGAACGCGCAGGGCGACCCAATCGCCCGTGACCGGCAGTTGTTGACGCGTCACCTCGAATCGCAGACGGCCGGAGAGTTGCGCACGCACCTCTCCGCCCTCGGTTGCGACCGTATAGATGTGGTTGAACTGTTGAATAACGCGTCCGGGCACCAGCCCGGCAGAAGCGTAAGTGGCAAAGGCGGCTGCGAACCTTTGGGTCCAGCCCAGCAAGGCAAGCTGCATCTCTAATCTCCGCGAAGTAACGGGTGGAAGCTATGCGCGCACAACGCCTCTTGAGGCAGAGGCCTTTACAGCGCGCAACGAGAGCGGATTAGAGAATGACAGTCATCAGGCGACATCAGTGTAAGACGGCCGCAGGCTGGGTGTAAAGACGAGTAGCTATTCCCAAACAGCCGGCGCTACCACAGCGCCGCCACCAGCAGCAGCGGCGGTGCTCTCAGCTTGTTCGTGCGCGTGATAGCTGGACCGCACGAGCGGGCCACTTTCAACGTGGCGGAAGCCCATCTTGAGCGCTTCTTCTTTCATGAACCCGAACTCCTCCGGCTTGTAGAAGCGCTTTACCGGAAGATGGTTCTTCGACGGGCTCAGGTACTGACCGATGGTGAGAATGTCGACTTTTTCGGCCGCCAGGTCGCGGAAGACCTCGAGCAGTTCGCCCATGTCTTCACCCAGGCCCACCATGATGCCGGTTTTGCTCACCGTTTCGGGCGAGAACTTCTTGACGTTGCCCAGCAGTTTGAGCGTGCGTGGGTAGCGCGCGCCGGAGCGGGCCACTCGATAGAGGCGCGGCACGGTTTCGGTGTTGTGGTTCAGGATGTTCGGTCGCGCGTCGAGCACGATCTGCAGGCACTCGTCAATGCCCTGGAAGTCGGGGATGAGCACTTCGACGCTGCAATCGGGCTTGACTTTGCGGATCTCGCGGATAGTGTCGGCGAAGACCTTGGCGCCGCCAATGTTGTCGTCGTCGCGGTTGACGCTGGTGACGACGGCGAACTTCAGTCCGAGTCGCGCAACGGCCTCGGCCACGCGCTTGGGTTCGTCAAAGTCGATAGCGCCGGGCTTGCCCTTGGGAACGGCACAGAAACCGCAGCGGCGCGTGCAGACGTCGCCCAGCAGCATGAACGTGGCGGTGCGGTGGTTCCAGCACTCGCCGATGTTGGGGCATTGCGCGGACTCGCAAACCGTGTGCAGGCCCAGTCCGCGAGCGAGCTTCTTCAGGTCGTGGTAGCCCTCGCCCATGGGCGCTTTGGCGCGCAACCAGGTGGGCTTGGGAATGCGCGCCGGGGGCGCAGTGTCGATCTGTATGAGGTCGGTAGCCATCGGAACCTTAACATTCTACGATGCGGCGCACATCGCGCGGGACTCATGTGGATTGCAGATTGAAGATTGTAGATTTCAGATTGACGAGTCGGGCGCGCATTGGTGCTGAGTGCGTTTTCAGCGGACGCCGTGGAGTTAAATCTGCAATCTGAAATCTTCATTGCGATTCACAGCGTATGCAAGTACTCCATCAGGTCGTCGATCTGCTGCTCGGTTAGGACTCTGCCGTAGGACGGCATCTTGTTGTGGCCGACGACGATGATCTCGCGCACACGTTCGTCGTTTGCCGGGGCGCCGGTCTTCAGATACTGCTTCTTGAAAATGCCTTGCAGGCTGGGGCCTTTGTAGACGTGCGACGAATAAGCGGCGTGGCACTCCGCGCACTTATGGTCGAAGGTATGGTGTCCGCGCGCTTGCACGGGGTTGAGGCCAAGTTCGGCGTCGCTGCGGAGCCGCTCGGGAGCGTCGCAGGCGACCATGCCCAGCAATACGGCAGTGGCTAAACAGAGCAGAAGGACAGCTTTCGTCGTATTCATCTATTTAACTATCAAGTGCTCCAGCGGTTGCGGCGCGTTGGTGTTCGAAAGCCGGCGACTTCCCCACCTTAGCTTCGCGGAAGGTGGGCACCCGCACCAAACGTGAACCCAACGCGCAACTTCACGCTGCGCTATATTATGGGGCTTAGGACGTAGGTTGGAAAACAGCAACGCCGGATGTGCGTGGAGTGCGCATCATGATGATCGCGTTGAAGAGAGCTTACGAAAAGCCGGCTCCCTCTGACGGCAAGCGAGTTCTGGTCGATCGGCTCTGGCCGCGCGGGATCTCGAAAGACGAAGCGAAGATCGCGGAATGGCTGAAGGATCTTGCTCCTTCGAACGAGCTGCGGCACTGGTATCACGAGCGCCCGTTGATGTGGGACGCGTTCCGGCAGAAGTACCTGGACGAGCTACGCGCGCCTGAAGCTGCTGCGGCACTTGAAGAACTGGAGGAGATGGCACTGACAAGCCGTAAGCTGACGCTGGTGTATGCCTCGCGCGACGAGGAACACAACAATGCCGTCGTGCTGAAACAGGTGCTGGAGGGAACGAAGAAGCCTCCGCACAAAGTGAAGCGCGAGGTGGCCCCGGCGGCACGGCAGGCGCAGGCGGTGAGAAGATAGTTGTTAGTACCTAGTATCTAGTACCTAGTCGTGAGCTGCGATGAATTCACCTCAGCGGATAGAGCGGATAGAACAGAGCCGATAACGTGAGTGCTGGATTCGGGGGCTCTGTCGCGGTGTTGCAGGCTCGCGGAGCTGACGTCAAGAGTTTGCAAGTGCTGTCGAGAACGCAACTAACAACCAGGTACTAGCGACTAGCAACTGCCTTTATGGTCCTTCACCCCATTTCCGGAACTCAGCCTTGTCCGACGGGAAAGCCTTGGCGGCCTCGTGAGGGCGCCATGCCCGCGTGGGTGGCGGTTGCCCAACGGCAGAAGCAGTGCGCCGAATCATGGTGGCTCATCTCGCAACCCGATCACGCGGGACTCTCGGGCGACATCGCCGCCAACTTCATCTCACCGGAATTTCCGAAGATCACACCGCAAATCGCACGATGCGTGGGCCTGCACGACGCGGGCTGGGCCATGTTCGAGCCGGAGCGCGACCCTGGAGCTCCGCCGATGATTGGCGACGACTGGAAGCCACGCGCGTTCATGGAATTCGGCCCCGCTGAGTTTATTCCGGCATGGACCGGTTCGATCGAGCGTGCGGAGCACGAGTGCCCGGCCGGTGGCGTGATGGTCAGCATGCACTTTGCCGCGCTCGCCCGGTTCCGCCAGCGTGAGCAGATGGATAGCGACCCCGACGCTCAGCGCGTGACCGACTTCCTGGAGCGAGAGGCAGCACGGCAGGAGCGGCTCAAACGCGCGGGCGGCATCAGCGACGCGGAAGCCGCCGACCTGCTGAAGGTGCTGCAGTTCTGCGACGTGCTCTCGCTTTACCTGTGCAGCGGCGCGACCGAAGACGTGGAGTTTCCGCAGCGCTTTGGCGGCTCCTCGGTATTCCTCACGCGCAACGAGGACGTCTACACGCTGGAGCCGTCGCCCTTCCAGGACGGAAAGTGCGACACCCGAACCGTCAGCCTGGGAGTGGGGGCGAGAAAGTACCCGTCAGAGGAGAAGGTTGTGATCGGGACGCTGGCGTTTCTGTTGAGGTAGTACCTGGTTCTGTGATCTCAAGACGTTGTTTCCGAAAACCGGTCAGGTTTTACGATCAGTGCATGCCGGAGGCATGCGACGAATTTAGCCCAGCACGCAATGCTGGGTACAAGCCGGCGAGTCGATCAAGTGCCGGAGGCACGTCCGAGCCTTGGCATCGAACGTTCCGTCGTCCCTCCGGGACTGGCGAATGTTGTGCGTATGTACCCCCGGATTTCATCCGGGGCTAAGTTCGTCCCGTCCCTCGCGGGACGGAGGAATCCGTTGCCTGCAAGGCGGGCAAACCAGGTTCAGCAAGCGGGGCGAGCACTACATTTAGACCGACCGAGTGATCGAACCAGGAATTCGGAAAAACGTGTGAAATTCACAACCAGGTACTAGGTACTCGCAACTGCTTTATTGCAACCTGAATCTCTCGTTGATGATCCTCTGCAGGCGCGGCTTGTAGAGGATGTCGTAGGCGAACTCCTTGTCCGGAAACATGGCCAGGGCGGCACGCTTGCTGTCGGCGGCGAGCTGGGAAGCTTCTTCAATGGTGAGATTGGGTTGCTGGCTGATGACAGACATGACCATGTTCATCATGATCTGCAGCCGGCGTATCCTGCGCATTTCGTCCCGTTGTTCGTCCTGAAGGCCGTTTCGGTCCGGTAAGTCCATTTGCCCCTCAAAAGAAAAGTGGCAGCTTCTACGCTGCCGATGTTTTTGCAACGAACTGGTTTTCTGCCGCATGACGGCTGTTTACTTCGATGTGCCAGAGCAGTATGGCGTTGTGTTACGAAAGCCGATGGCTCTTGCGATGGTGACCGGCATCATCGAAGCGTCGCCGCAAAACCGGTTCCGCCGTACTTGTGCGCAAGATGCCGAGTGGCATTACGCCGGTGTAAAGTAAGCGCAGGCAAGTGCTTCCGTGTTGCCGAACCAACAGGCCGCATCAAACAATCAGGGAGGAGAAATGGCGACAGCAGGCAAGCCCGAAGTTCCCGATCCGAACGAGCAACTCGTGAAGGTGTTCGACTCTGACCAGGAATCCGAAGTATTCGTGGTGAAGGGATTGCTGGAATCGGCGGGTATCGAGTGCATGACCTCGAATCTGGACGCACCGCAGGACATCTTGCCCGGCGTGGGAGGAGTGGTCTTGCTGGTGAGAGCTGAGCAGGCCGACGAGGCAAGGCGGATTATTGCGGAAAACAGGGTCGACGGTGAATCTGCCGCCGACGAGGCGGAGGCCGCGTCTGAAGCTACGGGCGGGGCTGATTCGGAAGCGTAGCACTAACGTTCTTTCCATCCAGGTAGAAGGTGACTGCACCCATGACGTCGGTGCCGTAAGTCATAACCCGGCGCTCGGCCAGCCGCTCCAGCACCTCGCGGCGCGGATGGCCGAACGAGTTGCGCGTCCCTACTGAAATCACGGCAAAGTTGGGCTTGAGCACGTCGAGCAACTCCGGCGTGCTCGAAGTTTTGCTGCCGTTGTGCGCGACCTTCAGCAGGTCCGTCGACGGCAGAGTGGCGAGCATCTGCCTTTCCGACATTTTTCCCGCATCCGCCGTAAGCAGTGCGGACGTGTTTGCGTAGGCAACGCGAAGCACCAGCGAGTCGTTGTTGCTGG
>JAEZPW010000244.1 GCA_023441255.1 Acidobacteriota bacterium | reverse complement strand
CTCACGCGCACGTCAACGCGGTAGATGCTCCTCCGAATATAAGAGGAAGAGCTATTTCGGTCACAAAACGGGCAGAGTGAAGGAAAAGACGGCGCCACTTCCGAGTTGGGAGACGACCTCGATTCGGCCCCGATGCGCTTCGATGATGACCTTGGCGATAGCGAGGCCCATGCCCGTCCCATGCGCGGCAAACCGTTGGTTACGGCCTCGGTAGAACTTGTCGAAGATTAACGCTTGCTCAAACTGGTCGATACCGGGACCTCGGTCCGCAATGCTCGTGAGAATGTGGCCATTTCTTAGCTCAGCGCTCACCCGAATTGGCGTTCCTGCAGGGGAGTATTTTCCTGCATTCTCGAGCAGGTGCCGGATCACCTCGCGGATGCGGTCGAAGTCAAATTGCGTGTCGGGTAGGTTGTCGGGCACCTTTATTTCGACCGGGCGTGAGTCGACTCCGGGGCCGGCGCTTTGCATCGCGGCAGCGATTACTTGCCCGATGCTGTGCCGTTGCAGGTCCAGGGTGAACATGTGCGAATCAAGCTGTGCCATTTCGGCGGCCTCGCCTACAAGCCGATTCAGGCGGTCCGCTTCTTCGTCAATGACCGTCAACAAGTCCCTGCGCTGTTCCTCGTCGAGATTGTAAGCGGAGAGCAGACTGGTCACACTCGCCTTGATTCCCGTCAGCGGTGTTCGAAACTCATGGGCCACGGAGTCCAGCAAGGCTGATCGCAGTCGTTCGCTCTCCTGCATGGCCTGAGTTCTTGTGAGTTCCTCGACCGCACGTGCACGCTCTATCGCGATGCCTATGAGGCTGCCGATGGCTTCAAGGGTTTCGCGCGCCAGTTCGCCTCCTGCGACACTCAAAGCGCCCGTCGTCCGCGCACCAATCCGGAGCGGCACGAACGAGGCTTCCGCATTACTGACGGGATCACCGCGAAGCAGGACGGTTTTGAGCATGTCTGTATTCACCCGAGCTACCGGGCTGGAGCGGTAAACCGTGCTGTTGGCGGCGACGAGCAGGGCGACGTCGGTAACACCGAACGTCTCGGCGATCAGGGCCGGTACAGTGTTCAGCAGGCGAGCCGCATTGTCTGCCGTCAATAGTTGCTGGCTGAAGGAATACAGGCGCTCTAGTTCCGTTCGGCGCTGTTTCGCCTGTTCAGCCTCACGGCGGGCACGCTCTGCAAGGTTGCTGGCAACGAGGGCAGTTATGAGGAAACTGAATAGGGCGATCCAGTTCTGCGGGTCCGCAACCGTTAACGTTCCAAACGGCGGTAGGAAGAAGAAGTTAAAGGCGAGCGTAGCGAGTAGCGAAAGGTACAGCGCGACTCGAAAGCCCGAGCGCGCAGACGCCAGGAGGACCGCGACCAGAAGGGTGAACCCCACCGTGGTGGAATTAGCGGGCAGAACACGCCGATACACCACCACGATCGCGGCAACGACGACGCTGCCAACACCGTATTGGGCCAGGATGTTCCACGCTCGACGGCTCACGGCAGAATTGTACGCCCGGCGCACAAACAGGCAGACTACAATAGCGGCGATGCCGAAGAGCCCAAGCAATGGCTGGAAGAGGTTGCCCCCAAAGAACACGGCGGCGTCTTCAAGCTTTTTCTCGGCTATGCTCCCGGCGTAGGCAAGACGTACTCAATGCTGAGCGAAGCCATTCGCCGCTCAGTCAGTGCCTGATTGCAGGGGGCAAGAACGGCGGAAGGCATCAGGCGAGCTTTAGGCAGATCAGCACGCACGGGTTGGCACAAATTCATGTACTTGTCCGCTATTCACAAGTTCCTGCAAACGGCACCGGTTATCGAGGTTCACATCATTACTCAAGAGGCCAGATGAGCGACCGCGTGCACATTCTCGTTGTGGATGACGAACCACAGATCACGCGGGTACTGCGGACAACGCTATCAGCCCAGGGCTATGACATGCGTATTGCCAATGACGGCGAGATGGCCCTGGAGATCATGAAAGATTGGACTCCGCACCTGATCATAACGGACCTGGTCATGCCCAATTTGAACGGCATTGACTTGTGCCGGCAAGTCAGGACATCTTCTGAAGTCCCCATTATCATCTTGTCCGTTCGCGGACAGGAGCGCCAGAAGGTCGAGGCACTCGACGCGGGAGCCGATGACTACGTCACAAAACCATTCAGCATGAACGAACTACTGGCACGGGTACGCGCAAACCTCAGGCGTGCGCCAAAGTCTTCTGCAACGCGCGAGTTGATCGATGTAGGCGACTTTCACATCGACCTCGCCACGCGCGAAGTACTGGTGGAGGGACGCGAGGTCAAATTGACGCCAAAAGAATTCGATCTGCTGGTATATATGGCGGAGCACCCGAACCGCGTCATTTCGCACCGCACCCTGCTCGCGGCCGTGTGGGGCGACACCAGCACCGAACAACCCGAATACCTTCGCGTCTTCATCGGACAGCTTCGAAAGAAAATCGAGCCGAATCCAGCCGAGCCCCGTTACCTCAAGACCGAACGCTGGGTCGGCTACCGTTTCGAACCGGGCAATTAGCCCCGGTTGCAAGCTCTTTATCTTCCCTTTGCCCTGGCCTGCAACCAGGACGTCACGATCTACGGCGCTTTCGAGCTAGGAAACAGCTGTTATGCGCGGGAATCATGGGCCGCGCTTCGAGGTCGGATGTACGTTCTTGACCGCCGAAAGACGATTATCCCCGTCAATCCCTTTACGTAAACTTTATGGATTGCTTATGCGGTCTTTACGGCGGGTTCGGTCAAATGATGGCATGGACTATGTAGTCAAGTTCGCGATCTCTGCGATCGAGGGCTTCTTCGCGATCGGGATCATAGGATCTGCGATGGTCGTCATCCTGACCTCCATCGAAGATTCGGAGGTATTCTTCAGCCGAGATAAAGCCTCTACACCGACGAGCAACCCTGTGGACCTGGAAAGCCAATAGGAACGCGGAACCGCTGGACATTAAAATTGCGGAACATGGCGACGTAGCCTTCCGCAACTAGCAAGCACGCCATCGAGGAGAACGCTCCCGCCGCATCCGCGAACAGCGGACCACCAAGATCGCCGGTTTGTCTTGCCGTTGACGGAAATGCCCCCGCGACCGGTAATCCCCTTCCCTGCCCCGAGTCGATCGTGTGATATAGTCCCGTTTGAAATAATTTCGATAATCGGTTAAGAGCTGATGCGATCTTGGAAATTGCGCTTCAGAACTGTTGCAGTAGTCATGTTGTCATCGTGTCTGTGCGCCGCCGCGGAAAGCGGTACATCCAGGATTCCGGTTGCGGAACCGTGGTGGAAGGGCGCAGTCATTTACGAGATTTTCGTTCGTAGCTTTCAGGATTCAAACGGCGATGGGATCGGCGACTTGAACGGAATCACGTCACGCCTTGACTACCTGAGAGATCTGGGCGTCGATGCGATCTGGCTCACGCCATGTTATCCGTCACCCTTGATCGATTTCGGTTACGACGTTGCGGATTACAAAGCAATAGCCCCGGAATACGGCACGCTTGCCGACTTCGACCGTCTCGTCGCCGAGGCGCGCAAGCGCAACATTCGAATCATGCTCGACCTCGTGCTGAACCATACGTCGGACAAGCACGCGTGGTTTCAGGAGTCGCGCGCATCGGTGAATTCGGCCAAAAGAAACTGGTATTCCTGGCAGGATGGTAAGGCCGGCGGCTTGCCGCCCAATGATTGGAAGTCCGAGTTTCGCGGATCGGCTTGGACCCTGGATGCCGCGACCGGGCAGTATTATTTTCACCGTTTCTGGCCTGAGCAGCCCGATCTTAACTGGCGGAACCCTGAGGTGCGAAATGCGATGTTTGATGTCGTGCGCTTCTGGCTGAAACGTGGCCTGGCAGGCTTCAGGCTGGATGCAGTGCCTTCGATGTTCGAAGACCCAAACATCGCAAGCCCCTCTGAATCGTTTGACCAGATGCCGGAAACCCATCAGGTCCTGCGTCAATTGCGCGCCGTCGTAGACGAGTTTCCGGGAGATCGGTTGCTGTTAGGCGAAACCTACACCAACAATGCCGCTGAACTCGCGTCGTGGTACGGCAAGGGTAACGAAATCCATCTGCCACTGAACTTCCAATTCGATCTGGTGAACCATGTGTCAGCGCCGGAGTTTCGGCAACGACTGGCCGATGAGCAACACAATCTTCCGAAAGCATGGCCTGCGCACTTCTTGAGTAGTCACGACCAGAGCCGCCAAATCGACCGATATAGGGATGGCGCGCACGACGAGGCCATCGCCAAACTGATGGCAACCCTGCTGCTGACCGCTCGCGGAACCCCTGTCATGAACTACGGAGAGGAGATCGGGATGAGAACGATGACCCCGACGCGAGTTGAGGATGTTAGGGACATGGACGGGATCCGCAACTGGCCGGAAAAGAAGGGGCGTGACGGTGAAAGGACGCCTATGCAGTGGAACGAAGAAGCCACCGCGGGCTTCAGCAACGCGAAGCCGTGGCTGCCTGTTCCGCCAAACACAACGACGATCAACGTGGCGGCTGAGCAGACCGACCCCAGTTCTCTCCTGAATTTCTACAAGCAGCTGACGCGAGCGCGACGATCCAGCGCCGCTCTGAAATACGGCACCTATCACGAAATGGATGCGGGCGATCCGGATATCCTTGCGTTTGTCAGAAAAGATGGCGTCTCGAATCAGCGGGTGCTCATTGTGCTGAACATGAGTCCGAACCCGAGAACTGCGAAGTTTCCCGCCTTGGTCGGTCAAAAGATGAGAGCGCTGGTGAACACTGGTGGACGGAATGCAGATGCAGCAGATGACGGCATTCGGCTCTCAAGTTTCGGCGCTGTCGTTTTGGAGCTGAAATAGAAGAAAAGCGGCCCGGCACCGTGCCGGGCCATGTGCATGGAGGCAAAAGCTGAGATCGTACCCGGTATGCCGACTACCAACGGCATTACCACCTCATATTTTATACCAGGAATTATTTCAAATTACACTTTTTCGAAATTGTAAGTCCCAAAATGGGCAGCAGCCCAACCAGGGCTAGCGACCATGTGTTCTTGCGAATACCCGGAACCGGTGTGAACATTGTGTCTCATCAACATGAGCTTCCTTTCTAATATGGAGACGTCACGTCAAGGTCTTAAGGCGTGCTTTGTAGCCTGCATGCTTTGGGCTCTGTTCTGCGGGGTATGTCCGGCGCAGTACTCTAGCATCGGACAAAAGACCTCGTCGACCGGGGCTCAAGCCACTGCCGCGGCAAGCAAGAGTGCGAATTTTAACTTCGTGGACATTGCCGAGTCGGCCGGATTGAACGTTGAGCCGACATCTTCGTCCCGCAGGCAATACATCGTGGAAACCATGGGAGGTGGCGGCATCGCGTTTTTTGATTGCGATAACGATGGAAAGCTCGACATAGCTGTCGTAAACGATTCCACGATTGCTCGATATAAGGCGGGCGGCGACCCGATGGTCACCCTCTACCGGCAGGATGGCAGCCGCGACCGGCTGCATTTTTCAGATGCGACAAATAGTTCGGGCATGACAACTCGTGGATGGGGCATGGGCTTGGCTGCCGCTGACTTCGACAACGATGGCTGGACCGACCTTTACGTGACCGGATACGGACACAACGTACTCTATAAGAACTTAGGGGCCTGCAAGTTTCAAGACGTAACAGCCAAGGCCGGCGTCGCGGTTGGCGGATTCAGTACTGGTGCCGCATGGGCCGACTATGACCGGGATGGGAAATTGGACCTGTTCGTAGCCCGCTACGTCAGCGTCGATGTCAGCCATCTGCCACCTCCCAATCCCCGGGCCGTGGGTTACAGGCGGGTGATTCTGCAAATGCCCGATGCTCTTGAAGGCGAAAGCGACTTCCTGTTCCGCAACCGGGGCGATGGCACTTTCGAAGATGTGTCATTGAAAGCAGGGGTAAGCGATCCACAGCGACGGCGCGGCATGGGAGTGACCTGGGGCGACTACGACGGCGATGGCTGGCCGGACCTTTATGTGACGAACGATTCGGGAATCAATCAGTTGTACCACAACAAGCAGGACGGGGCATTCGAGGAAGTAGGTATTCTCTCCGGCGCGGGTCCCGGCCCACATGGGGAAAGTCTCGGCAACATGGCGGCGGATTTCGGCGATTTCGACAGAGATGGGCGGCTCGATATTTTCGTGACCAGGTACGGAGACCAACCGGCGAGTCTTTACCGGAATAGTGGCAAGGACTTCACGGACGTCGCTGTAGACGCACGTATCGCTCGGATTACGTTTGTGCCCGTAAAATGGGGCACCGGATTCGGCGACTTTGATAACGACGGCTGGCTCGATATCTTCATTGCAGACGGAAGCTTCTCCTCGGAGATAGATACCCTCGACGTTGAGGCCAAATACCGCGAACCTGTGCAACTGCTCCGAAACCTCGGAGATAACACGTTTGCAGAGGTGGCCGACAGTTCGGGGCTGAACCGTGGTCCGCTGCAATCGCGGCGTGGCAGTGCGTTCGGTGACGTCAACAACGACGGGCGCCTCGATATTGCAGTGTTCAATGCGGCTTCCCCGCCCTCGCTGTTCGTTAACCACACGCTCAATTCGAATCATCGCGTGGTGTTTCACTTGGTCGGCACGAAAAGCAATCGTTCTGCGGTGGGTTCGCGCGTAACGGTCCGCACGGGCAACGTTGTTCAGATCCAAGAAGTCCGTGCCGGAGGAAGCTATCTATCAACGAGTGACACTCGTCTTCACTTCGGATTGGGTGACAATCAAAGCATAGATATCGTCGAGGTACACTGGCCGAGTGGGTTGCGCCAGGAGTTCAGGAATATCTCGGGAGATGCAATTTACGACGTAGTGGAAGGGCAAGAGCCCAAGCGAGCACTTGCATTCTCTGGATTGAGAGACTGATCGGTCCGAAAACGACCACCTTATCATTACGGTGAAATGGATGCCCGGCCCATGCTGAAGCGTAAAACATACCTTCCATGTTTTCTTCTGGTGCTTCTGCTTCCAGGTAGTCGTATTGCTGCGCAGACTGCTTCCACACCGGATTCGCTCTACAAAAGCGCTGTCGACGCCTTTCATGCGGGCAACACGAACGATGCAATCCGGTTGTACGAGACAGCACTCCAGTTGCGGCCTGATTGGCTGGAGGCCCGGACCAATCTCGGCGTGGCGCTCGCGCGGGCAGGACGTTACCAGGAAGCTATCGAGCAATATGAGAAGGCGCTGAGGAGCGATCCCAATAACGCGATCGTCCGGCTGAACCTGGCAATCGCGTGGTACAAGCAGGCTGACTTCGCCAAGTCCGCAAAAGAACTGGAACTACTCCGACAACACGATCCGGGTAACATGCAGTCACTATATCTCCTGGCCGACTGCTACTTGCGCCTGGACAGAAACGCTGAGGCTATTCACTTGCTTGAACCGGCGTACAGCGCCGACCCGTCTGACCGCGCCGTAACATATGCCCTTGGTATGGCGCTTATAAGAGATGGGCAGGTGGAAAAAGGGTCTGCGGTCGTGGATCGCATACTCAAAGAGGGTGACACTGCGGAAACGAACCTGCTGATAGGCGCGGCGCAGTTTGCAGCGGGCGATATAAAGAAGTCGGCAGAGACGCTACGAAGAGCGGTACAACTAGATCCACAGCTGGGCGGTGCGTGGTCACTGCTAGGTCGTGCGCAAATCGACACCAACGAAAACGAGGAGGCCAGACTGTCGTTGCGACATGCTCTTGAACTCGATCCCAACGACTTTGACGCAAACCTCTATCTTGGTGGCATGCTCCGTCACGACGGCAATCCGGAGCAGGCTGCTCCTCTTCTCGAGAAGGCATTGAGACTGCGACCCTCATCGGTTGCAGCGCGTTTTCAGGTCGGATCGGTAAAACTTGCGCTTGGACGGCTTGACGAGGCACGCCAGCATTTCGAGGCAGTCGAAAAGGAATGGCCGGAGTTTCAAGAAGTGCACGTGCAATTAGCGACACTCTATGCGCGCATGAACCTGAAAGAAGAGAGCAGACGCGAGCGAGAGCTCGTCCTCAAACTGAACGAAAAAGAACGACAGAAACAGCAGTAGTGGCAATCATCTGGGCTCTTTCACCTTGAGTACCTGGTCGGCCTGTACTCCCGTCAGCTTCTGCACCGTTCCGGACGGCCAGCGGATCTCGACCTCGTCTACGATTTTGTTCACGCCCAGGCCGAAGTGCGTTGGCCCCGCGCTGGAGGAAGCGTAGCCCGAGGCCGTGCTTACCTGGGCATATTGTGCCGTTCCCCCGGCAACAACCTTAATGCGAGCACCGATTCCGTCGCGGTTGCTTTTTGTGCCCTGCAATCGCAGTTCGATCCAGTGATTGGAACCAGGGCTGTCGTTCATCCATATCTCTGCGGGCGCACTGAGCGCGCTGACAACAACGTCCAGTTTGCCATCATGGTTGAAGTCGCCGTAAGCCGAGCCGCGGTGGCGTCGCGGCGGCTGTGACGTGAACCCTGCCTCTTCAGTCAGTGCTTTCAGCTTGCCGTCACCCAGATTGCGAAAGACAGTATTCGGCTGGTCAATCGCAAATCGGCCGGACATCGCCGGTGACTGCACGTGTCCTCGAGAGACGAAGATGTCTTTCCATCCATCATTGTCAAAATCGGCAATGTTGGGGCTGTACCCAGCCATCGGGTTGCTGAGCGCAGTCATGCCCGTCCGAGCGGTAACTTCGACGAACGCGCCCTTTCCGTCGTTCCGGTAAATGGGAAAAGTCTCGTTCTCAAGCGCGACCAATGCAATATCAGGGTATTCGTCGTTGTTCAGGTCGCGGAAGTCCACACCCATGCCGGAAATCAGGTTTCCGTGCTCCGCCAACGCAACACCGGCATCGAACGCAACCTCTTCGAACTTGTTGTTGCCGAGGTTGTGAAAGAGAAAATTGAAGAGCTTGTCATTCGAGACGAACACATCCGGACGGCCGTCGAGGTCGTAATCAGCGATACCTGCCCCCATCCCCTTCCCGACATGAGCCCGGATTCCAGACTGCTCTGAAATGTCCGTGAAAGTGCCATCACCGTTGTTGAGAAAGAGTTGGTTGGGCAATTCTTTATAAAACTTCGGATGACAGTACTCAGGCTTGCCGTTGAACTGACAATCCGGTTCGCGAGCGACGTTCCAACTGAGGTAGTTCACGACGAAGAGGTCGAGCAATCCGTCATTATTGACGTCCACCCATGCGGCACCGATTGACCAAAGAGGCCCATACTGCTTGTCAAGGGTGACGAGGCCGGCCTTGGCTGTCACGTCGGTGAAAGTACCGTCGCCGTTGTTGTGATAGAGCGTATTCGCGTGAACGCCGGCGACGAAAAGGTCCTCGTAACCATCGTTGTCGTAGTCGCCGACCGCAACGCCGGTGTCGTAGCCGGTACCGGCGAGGCCGGCTTTTTCTGTCACGTCCGTGAAATTGCCCTTACCGTCGTTTCGGAAAAGGCGATTCCAGTATCTCGGCGCCGCTTTCTTCAGCGTCGATATATCGGCGCCGTTTGTGAAGAAAATGTCGAGGTTGCCGTCACCATCGTAGTCGAACACGGCGACACCGCCGGCCATGGTTTCAGGCGCGTGCCGTTGGGGCGTCGGGCAACTGTCGACTTCGAAGGGAATCGGTTTGAATGTGAAGTGTATGGGGGCGGGCTGCTGCGCTTCGATGGGCGTTACGGCCAAAATAGACAACGAGACACAAACACGCAGCAATTTGTCCAGCATGTCCCGTACAGAAACGGTGATCGGCACGAGTCCCTCGAGATCAATATTGGTCGAAACCTGTTCGCAGTTCCTGCTTTTCCATGTACTTCTTTTCGCGATCAGCATCTGCCGTACGGCCGACTGCAGAGTAAGCACGGACCAAATCCCATCGGATTCTGACTGTGTCAGGCGCCTGCTCCCTCGCCGCTTCAAGTTCCCGGATCGCATCCGCCGGCTTTCCCTTCGCCATCAACGCTTCTCCCAGCAACATGTGTGCCGAGGCATTCCTGGCGTCCAGAGCCAATGCGTCGTCGAGCAGGGGTTGAGCCTCATCGAATCGGCTTTCCTTTACGTACTGCTCCGCTATTCGAACTCTTGCGGGAATGTGACTTGGCGAGATTTGCAGTTCTCTCTGAAGTTCACCAATACCATCTTCCGGACTGATTTTCATGAGAAATACGCCATACAGATAATGAATGCCCGGCTCGTGCGGATACTTGGTGGTGAGCTCCTCAAGAAGCTTCTGCGCCTCCGCTTGCCGCTGGTCTGCCAGTGCAAAAGCGACAGAACCCGCGGTACTTACCATCTCCCTGCGGTCTGACGGGATCTCTTCCGGCAACAATGGCAAACGCAGCACGGCAAGTCCGGCAGGCTCGAGGAGAAGAGCTTCTGGCTGGCCGGAGGCCCGCATTTCGTAAAACATCCCGGTGGCATCCTCGAACGACGAGAAACGCGTGAGCAGCACGGACATGAAATAACGGACAGAGTTCAACAGCTCCTGCCGGTCGGCAACGCCAAGCCTCATACTCCGCTTCAGGTGATCCAGCGCGCGGGAGTATTCGCGGGTCTGGTACTCGGCCATTCCGAGCACGGCCCAGCCGGCACCGGCGTTGGGGGCAAGAGTGAGGAAGCGCCGCAACTCGTCGCGTGCTTCCGCATAGCGTTCTTTCTGGTAAAGAGTCGTCCCGAGAAACCACAGACCTTCTTCCCAGTCGGGCTTGATTTTCAGCGCGGCACGATAGGCGACGATCGCGTCGTCATCACGTGCCTGTTCACGCGCCTGTGCAGCAGTCTGCGCAAGCTGTTCGAACGTGGCAGCCCTGGGAGCTGTGCTGGCAGACCTCCGTGCGTCCTGCGAACTGTTCGGTGCTGGCGCCGCGACGAGCATGACCGCGAATGCGATGCTTGCAATCACTTTCGCCCCCTTTTCGGGACAGGGTGTGTGCTCGACTTCGTGCCTCGCGCGGCGGAACCGGCGCGCTTGGTCAAAGAATCGAATGCGTCGCGTTCCTGGGCAGCCTCTTTCGTGCGGCCCAGCTTCTGGTACACGTCTGAAAGCCGAAGCCGGATGGCCGGGACATCGGGCGCCAGTTTTTTGGCGGCAAAGAATTCGGTTGCGCTCTCGTCGAGGCGGCCCGCCGCGAGCAGCGAGCGGCCAAGTGCATCGTGAGCAAGCGCGCTCTTAGGCTCGGCTTCCGTAGCACGCCGGGCGATAGAAACAGCATCTTCGGCGCGATGCTGTTCTGAGTAAATCAGGGCAAGTGCGATCATCGCCGGTACGTGTCTAGGCGAGATATTCAGTTCCTGTTCGAATTCCTGAGCTGCGTCCGAACTGCGCTGCTTATCAAGGCTGAATAACGTGCCGCGCAGAAAGTGAACGTTGCACTCGCCACCGTAGTGCATTACTAGCTTTTCTGCGTATTCGTAAGCGAGCTGGTGATTCCGGAGCGACGAATAAAGGATTGCCTGCCCAGCCAGCCACACGCGCTCGCGTGCCTCAGGAGCATAGTCCTCAGGGACGTTGTTCATGCGTAAGGACGCCAGTCCCATGGCCTCGACAAGCGCTGGGTTGGCGCCTCGTTTCTCCGCGATTGAGGTCAGGAGGTAAAGTGCCTCCGCGAACTGCCCCTCTCGGGTCAGCAAAAGCGCGAGATGATAATCGGCAACGCGCCTGACCTGCTCGTCACCGGGCGAACCTGCGGTGGCCCATTTCTGCAGATGCTTGAGCGCATTGTCGTAGTCACGAGTCTCGTACTCGCAGAGTCCAAGGAATGCGTAAGCAGGCTTGGGATCCTTCGCAAGGCCAGCAAAGCGAGCGAATGCACTACCCGCTTCGTCAAAGCGGTCCTGATCGTAGAGAAGCGTGGCGAGGTACCACCAGCCGTCCGGCCACGACGGGCGCTCGCGCAAAGCCGACCGGTACAGCCGGATCGCATCCGGAATATGCTCGGCAGTGCGTGCATCGTCGGCTAGCTTGGCGAGCTGATCAAATGACGGCTTGGTCGTCTGGGTGGAAGTCGCAGGGGTCGCGGATGGTGTCGTCACGCGCGCAACCGCCGGACCTGATACGGGACACAGGAGGCCCAGGAAGAGAGCCGACAGGTAAATTGTCGGTGGCATACGCAGGTGCATTATAGGTTGGGGTGGCCTTGTCGGCCACCCCATTGTTTTACTTCACTAGTGTTTAGACCGTCGCCTTAGAACGAGTACTTCACCGCAAGTTCGATAATGCGATGACCGTACTTCCAATCGGCGTAACCAAAGCCGTTAGGAATCCCGTTCTGCGTGCCTGTGGGATTGAGGAAGCTCTGGTCCGGGCTCCACTTCAGGTTGTTGTCGCTGCTGGAGAACGACTCCAGCGGATGGTTGAGGAAGTTGAACATCTGAACACGGAACTGCAGGTTCTGACTCTCAGTAATCTTGAAGTTCTTCATGAACGAGAGATCACTGTTGAAGAACCTCGGACCGGCGATGTACGGATACCCGCCATGGCCGAGCTCGCCGTTCTCTGGCAGCCTGAAGCAATTCCCGTTGATGTACTGATGAGGCGCGAGATTGCTTCGCGGATCGCAGGTCATGATCGGGAACACGCCCGGCATGCCGGTCGTGCCATAGATCGCCGTCGCGTTACCGGAGCTGTTGCCCCAGTATTGGTTGTACGCAGCGATCAAGTTCACGCCGCTCTGGATCTGCGTGACTCCCGAGATCTGCCAGCCGTTTAGTAGGCCACGAAGGGCCGCGTTGCCGCCCTTCATCTTAGGCATGTTCACGACGTAGGAGGTGCTGAAGGCTTGCGCACGGTTCTGTGGCAGAACGCCCCAGAAGTAGTGCAGGCCATAGTCGTCAAATACGCCGCTCTGGTTTGCGCCGTTGCCCATGGACTTCGCCCAGGTGTAGTTCGCCTGGAGCGTGATCGATCCCATGGTGCGGCGCAGGCTGATCTCCATTGCGTCGAACTGTGACTTGCCAAAGTTCTCGGCCGCGTTGATGGACTGGTAGTTCGTTCGCGGCCGGAAGCTATCGGCGTTGGTGCCACTGGGTGCGCCGGCCATTGCCCCCAGGGGAACCGCGTTGATGTCGGTCAGGGCTACATCAAGGTACGTGCCCTGGTTACCGACGTAGGAGAGTTCGGTAACGAACTTCCACGGCAGCTGCTGGTTGATGGTTAAGCTGTAAGTCGTAACCAGCGGTTGTTCGTCATTCCTCGAGTCCATCACGCTGATGCTCTTAAGCTGTGGTCCGAGGGGCTGTCCGAATTCTGGCGTCGTGGCGTTGTTGTCTACGGCACCCATCGTCGGGCACCGCGTGTCGTTGAATTGACAGCTCCAGTTAACCGAGCCGATGGACGTGCCGGCTGTTTTGACGAAATAGTTGCTTTGAACCGAATCGTAAGCGCGGAACTTGCCCCAGCCGCCGCGAACGACGGTCTTGGCATTCCCGAAAACGTCCCATGAAAGTCCCAGACGCGGGGAGAAGAACACGGGGCGGCTCCTGGCGCCCGAAAGCGGAACGCTGGGGTCCATCTTGTGCCATGTGACACCCGTGTTCTTCGCCAGGTCGGCCGGAGCGTTGCTGTACTTGCTCTCGTCGAAGATGGCCAGACCGTAGCCCACTCCGTCATATGGCTTCGCGATGTGTTCGAACCGCATGCCGTATTCGAGGGTCAGGCGACGGGTGACCTTCCACGCATCTTGAGCATAGAAGGAGTAGACGTTCTGGGCGATGGTACCGGGTGGCGGCAGTGCAACCTCGGTGTAGCCACCGAAGCCGACGCCCATCAAAACGTCCGCATAGGCATTACCAGTTACGCCGCTGAGGGTTCGTTTGCCCTCGGGATCGGTCGGGTCCGTGTAGTTCACACCGCCCCACGCCCCATAGTTGAACGCGCCCATGTACTGGTCCCAGTTGTCCTGAGTGTTGTACACGTGCTCGTAGTAGAAGCCCGTCTTCAGGGTGTGTGTTCCGACAACCTTGGTGAAGTTGTCTGTGAAGCTGGGCAGGCCTTTGTAGCAGATCATCGTCGGGTGATAGTCGTGACCGATTTCACCCAGGTTCGGGAAACTGCCACCCCAAGTCACCAGCGCCGGGGCCATCGGATTGCCGAAGACTCCCTTGTAGGGGAATCCCATGTCCTGGCGCAGCAGTTTCTTGGGATCGACAGGCGAGTTCGGGAAGTTGACCTTGGTGTAGGCAAACGTGGCCTCGTTCGTCATAGACGGCGAGAACACGTGAGTCAAACTGGCCGACAGCGAGTCAGAACTGTTCGCGCCGATGATGTTGGTCGGCGACGGAACCATGTTGTCCTGTCCCGCGCCACCCCAGAGACCGGTTGGCTGGTTCTGAGTTTCACGCTGGCGATTGTATCGGACGAAGACCTTCGTGTTGTCGCTGATGCTCCAGTCCACACGAGCCAGGTTCTGGTAGGCGTTCTGCGGAACCGAGAAGGTCTGCTTCCAGTTGTAGCCGCTGTTCTGTGTTGGATCGACGTTCGGGGTAGGCAGATAAGCCTTCAGCAAGGTTAGGGCGCCCTGATCAATGCAGAGTGGGTTGATAACACCCGCCGTGATTGCATTGGTCGGAGTACAAGCCGGATTAAGCCCAGCCCATGCCCAGGTGCCGCTCGAAACGCCCGCTACGCCGCCCGTGGGATTCGGTGGAAGTTGGATGCTCGGGATCGTCCCCAGCATGAACTGGTTGTTGCCGTAAGTATTGACCTTGCTGAAGTCGCCCTTCAGCATGTCATCGGTCGGAACGAAGGCGCGCATCACGCCGCCATCGAGTGTCTGCTTGTAATATTCGAAGCCCTCGAAGAAGAAGAGCTTCTGGCGGCTCTTGTTGATCCCTGTGCCCGGGATGATCACCGGACCACCGATGTGCGCGCCAGGATAAAAGTACGACTGTTGACCTTTAGCTGAGTTAGTCAACTGGTTGAACGAGTCAGTGGCATTCAGCACGGCATTGCGAGCGTAGAGATACCCGCCGCCGTGGAACTGGTTGCCGCCCGACTTTGAAATGAAGTTTACGATCACCGGTCCTTTGGCGTTCTCGGCAGCGAAGTTCGAGCTGAGCACCTTGACTTCGGCAATCATGTCTGCATTGGGGTTGACCGGCGTGGCGGCGCCGTAAGCGCCCGGATCGAAGATGTGGCCGCCATCCATGGTGATATCGACCTGCTGACCATTGATGTTGGCCGCACTCAGACCACCCTGGTTGCCGCTCATGCCGCTGCCGTTGATACCGATCGTTTCGCCCGTATAGTTGGACTTGTTGGTGCCGGCGCCGGCCTTACCAACGCCATCCACGACCGGGAGCGTCGCGCCCGGAAGCAGCTTGATGAATTCCGCTGCGTTGCGGCTGAGAAGTGAGAGGTCCTGCAATTCCTTATAGCTTATGAGTGCGGACTTTTCGCCCGAGTCCACCACAGCTACTTCGGACACCGCCCCGGTCACTTCGACTACTTCTTTCGTGCCGGCGACAGAAAGGTCAATCTTGATGGTTCGTGTATCGCTCGAATTCAGGACGATGCCGCCACGCTCCCACTTCGCGAAGCCTTGTGTCTCTGCGATCACTTTGTAGGTCCCGGCTGGGAGTGTAGTTACCGAAAAGTATCCTTCCTTATTCGAGACGGTTTTGCGGACGTCACCGGAAGCCGTGTTTTGTACTGTTATGTTGGCTCCAGCGACCACTGCACCTGTGTTGTCGGTGACAGTGCCTGTCAGGGTGCCGAATACGGATTGCGCATTAGCCCCTGGCAGTATCAGTAAAAGCGAGAGAATGAGGGCCCCAATGGTAAGTCTAGTCCTCATGTAAGACTGCCCTCCTGCCAAAAAAGCATGGACTTCGAGTTGTGACTCTCCGCGACCCGGGCGCATTCCCCCGCCCGAAAGTGGGTACACGGAGGCGACTGGAACATACTTCGGCCACCTCCGTGTGTCAACGAAAAACTTGGAAACTTTTTCATATATGAAACACTTCCGACGCAACGCAGGCCGAATGCCAGTACTGGCGCTCTGGTGCGAATCGGCGTTTGTTTCCGGGCAGAGTGCCTGAAAAACTGCGCATTTACGCACCCCCAGCACACGTCGAAGTTTCGCCGCACGTCGAGGTAAAGCGGTTGACTAAGCTGTGAAACCCTGTTTTCCCAAAATGGGTCCTGAGGCATTTTTGCTTGGTTGGCAAACCAACTTAGGACATTTCTGGCGACGGTCGAGGACACGCAAAGCAGGCCGCCACCCCACTCAGGGGATCAGCAACAATCACTATCATCAGGGAACAAATTTCAAATGGGAAACCACTTGGAAACCTTCGCGGCAAGCGTCGCAATTGAGGAGCCGTTCGCGATGGGGTCGAAGTAGCAGTCAGGCTTCCTGACCACGCACATGTGGCAGAGCGGGCGTCGGAATGGGGGTGTACGGACACGTGTCACAACACGTCGCGACAAACGTCACCGCAATTATGGTCATTCCACAAATAAAGTTCCGAAGCAGAGAAGAACGGCAACCATCGCGTATGAATCCGCACTGGAACGGCGATTTCTCGCGCTTTGGCCTTGTCGCCCGCAAGGATCTGCGGGCCGGCACTGCTATTCGTGTTGCCGATTTCCTTATCGGCGCGGACGACTTCATCGTCATGGCCGGTCCATGCTCGGTGGAGAACGAACGGCAGATAATTCGCACAGCCGAATTCGTGCGAAGCTGCGGCGCCAGGATCTTGCGAGGTGGGGCGTTCAAACCGCGATCATCACCCTACAGCTTCCAGGGACTGGGTATTGAAGGGCTCAAACTGCTGAAAAAAGCCCATGAACAGACTGGCCTTGCCGTAGTCAGCGAAGTGATGTCCGAGTTGGACGTGGCCACAGTCTCAGAGTACGTGCAGATCCTACAGGTCGGCGCGCGAAGCATGGACAATTTTGCGCTTCTCGAAGCAGTTGGCCGTTCCGGACATCCGGTCCTGCTAAAACGAGGGATGTGCGCGAGCCTGACAGAACTCATGCATGCTGCTCAGGTTATCGTCGAGAGCGGCAATCCCAACGTTATCCTTTGCGAACGAGGCATTCGGACCTTTGAGCCAGCGACGCGCTTTACGTTCGATGTCGCCGCAGTACCGGTGCTGCACGCCGTGTCACATTTGCCTGTGATCGTTGATCCAAGCCACGCGGCAGGCATGCGCGAACTCGTTCCGGCACTAGCACGGGCAGCCGTCGCCGCCGGTGCCGATGGTTTGCTCGTCGAGGTCCACCCCTGTCCGGAAGAGGCAATGAGCGACGGTGAACAATCATTGACCTTCGACGAGTTCCGAACGATGATGCGCGAACTGGAACCTTATATCGAACTGCGCAAACGTGCCCGGCTGGCCACGCACGCGGCGGCAGCGGGAGGAGATTGAAGCGAAGCTTCTTTATGCGAGTTCGGACTATCTTCGGTTTCGTCCTGACGGCCGTGATTTGCATCGCAGCCTTGCGCGTCTCCTCGTCCGCTGACAAGGGCGGCTCCGAAATTTCAAAGATCCTTTATACGTCTGCACCGGAGTACGAGGCGCAGGCATGGATACGGGGCGGAGAGCGCTTTCCGCGGGGTTCTCAAATTATCTCGGATAACGGATCCAGTCATCACCAGCTCGTCAACGGATTTGCGTCCACAGCCGACCCGAACGTGTCATTTGATGGCCTGCATGTTTTGTTCGCTGGCAAGGAGAAGGCTTCTGACCGGTGGCAGATCTGGGAGGTCTCGATTGAGGGTGGAGCGCCACGTCGTGTGTTAACGACGACCGAGGATGCGGTTCGCCCGCTGTACCTGCCCGACGGCAGGCTGGTTTACGCGCGGAAGGTGAAGGGGCAGTTCTTGCTTGAAACGGCCTCGCTCGATGGCAAGGAAGTGCTGCGCTTGTCCTATGCGCCGGGAAGCGCGTTGCCGAGTGATGTCCTGCGTGACGGTCGCATTCTTTTCCAGGCGGGACAACCGATCGGGCCGAGCCATACGCCAGAACTGTACACCGTTTATTCGGACGGCAGCGGAGTCGAGTCATACCGCTGTGATCACGGCCACGCTCGCTATGCCGGCCGGCAGGTCGCTACCGGTGACATTGTGTTCGCGTCGGGAACCGCTCTTGGAAGATTCACTTCCCCACTCGCGCACGAAGTAGCTGTGGCCGCTCCGGCGGGCGAATACGCCGGAGATGTGGCCGATACGGGCACAGGCGAGTGGCTGGTATCCTGGCGCACTCATGCCAAAGCAAAATACGAGATCCGGCGAGTTCATGTTGACTCGTCCGCAATGAAAACGATGGCAGCCGATAGCAGCACTAATCTGGTACAGCCGACTGTCGTTGCTGCCCGTCCAGTTCCCAACCGGCACCCATCTGGCCTGCACGATTGGAAGTACGCGAATCTGCTGGCCCTGAACTCTTATACGTCCAGGCCTGAGATTCCCGAGGGAAGCATTGCAAAAGTTCGTGTTTACACGCTGGGAACGAACGGCAGGCCAAAGCTGCTCGGCACGGCGCCGGTCGAAAAGGACGGCTCGTTGTATGTTCGCGTGCCGGGGAACGTCCCGTTACAGTTTGAATTGCAGGACTCGGCCGGCAAGACACTGAAGCGACAGGCGGGCTGGTTCTGGGCGCGCGGCGGAGAGCAGAGAGTCTGCGTCGGGTGTCATGCTGGGCCGGAACAGTCGCCAGAAAACGCAGTACCGGCGGTACTGTTGAAGTCGACCCGGCCCGCGAATCTGAGTGCAGACTAGAACCACGTGAAGTAAGCAAGGTCATAGGAGGCCACTTGCTCATTCGGGCGCTTGGGACCCTTCTGTTATCGGTTGCGTGCGTAACCGCGCAGCCCCAGAGCTCCGCCCCTCCTCGGACGGGCTCGATCAGATTCGAGGATGCCACCGCATCTTCGGGAATTGATTTCACGCACAGCTTTGGGTCGCGTAAGCTTGGCTCTCTGCTGGAGAGCACCGGCGCCGGTTGCGTCTGGTTTGATTACAACAAGGACGGCCGTCCCGATCTTTATGTGGTCACCGGAAGACCGCTCGACGACAGCATGCATCCTTATCCGCTCAAGCAGAAGCCGCAGTCGCTCCCGCACAATCACCTCTATAGAAACGATGGAAATGGGAAGTTTACCGACGTCACCGAGCAGGCCGGCGTAGCACCAGACCTTTTCAGCTTTGCGACTATCGCGGCCGATTACGACAACGACGGATTCGTAGACCTTTTCGTCACTGGGTACGGTCGAGCAGTGCTTTATCGGAACAAAGGGAACGGGACCTTTGAGGATGTAACCGCGAAGGCCGGTATCAACGTGCCGGGTTGGTCGATCAGTTCTGCGTGGCTTGACTACGACCGTGATGGCTGCGTTGACCTGTTCGTCGGGCGATATGTGCAATTCGACCCCAAGTACCGAAACTTTTACGCCGCGGACAATTATCCGGGACCGCTTGATTACGAGGGCCAAACAAACCGGCTGTATCACAACAATTGCAACGGCACGTTCACAGACGTGACTGACAAATCGGGTATCGGCGCATTCAAGGGCCGCACCATGGGCGTGACCGCAGCCGATTTCGACGGCGATGGCTATCCGGATATCTATGTCGCAAACGACAAGACTGAGAACTTCTTCTTCCACAACAAGCACGACGGGACATTTGAGGAGATCGCGAACGAGGCCGATTTGGCTTATGGACAGAACGGCGAATCCACCTCGGCGATGGGACCTGTGCTGGCGGATATCGACGGGGACGGAAAGCCCGACCTATGGGTGAGCGACGCCAAGTACAACCGTCTCATGCGCAACACTGGCAACAAGCTGTTTGAAGATATCGGTCCGGCCTCCGGTACCGCCCAAGCCAACGCGCAGTATGTCAGTTGGGGCACAGGCGTCTATGACTTCGACAACGACGGCTGGCTCGACATCCTCATCTTTCATGGCGGACTCATTCACATGGTTCCGCAGGAACACTCGTTGTTCCGTGGACTCGGCAAAGGAAAATTTGCGGACGTGTCCCGCGACGCAGGCCCGGTGCTGGACGAAAAGACCGTTGCAAGAGGTGCATGCTTTGCCGACTACGACAACGACGGCAGAGTCGACGCTTTCGTGATCAATCTTGGCAGCCAGGGCAAGCTGCTGCACAATGTCTCACCAGAAAGCAATCACTGGATCGCAGTAGACCTGAAGGGCACCAAGAGCAATCGCGACGGCATCGGCGCGCGTGTTGAGGTAGTAACGGGCCAACGCCGGCAAGTAGCGGAACGCATCGCCGGTTCCGGATATTTGTCGCAGGACGATGGCAGACTTCACTTTGGACTTGGCACTGCGACAAAGGTCGACAGGATCCTCGTGCACTGGCCCAGCGGGAAAGAACAGGTCCTGGACAAGGTCCCCGTCGATAGAGTGCTTAGCGTGGAGGAACCGAAGTGAGGCTCAGGTTCGCTCTCGTCGGAATAATCGCGCTCGTTCCGGTGCTGATCGCGAGCTCCGGGAACAGAGATCAGTACCTGTCGCCTGGAGAAATGGTCTTATCTCCTGATGGGGATCGACTCTACGTAGTTTGCGAGCGCGCCGATGAAGTTCGCGTAGTGGATACCACTACGGGCCAGATCAGCGGGGTTGTGCAGGTCGGGCATGTACCGCGTGAACTGGCGTTATCGCCTGACGGCCGGAGTCTGTACGTCTCTAATTCGTGGGACGACACTCTTTCTGTAATCGACACAGCCACTCTGAAAGCAACCCGCACAATCCAAACAGGTTTTGAGCCGTGGGGTGTGGTGACCGACCGCAGTGGAACGATCCTCTACGTCGCGAACCGCATCAGCAACGACATTTCCGTGATAGATGCGCAGAGCGGGCAGGAGAAGAAGCGCCTACTAGCTGGACGTGGCGCAAGCTATCTCGCGTTATCACCCGATGGCAGGCGTGTTTATGCCACTCACGTATTCCCTAACCTCTCTCCGCATCGCGCGCAACCTGAGTCCGAGATTACGGTAATTGACACTGTCCGGCAGAACGTGATGGATCGCGTTGCCCTCCACAATGTTGCGGGTGTGTTCCACGTCGCGACGTCGGCGGACGGCAAACTTGGCGTGGTCGCTCAACTTCGCCCCAAGAACCTGGTGCCGCTTGCTCATGTCGAGCACGGTTTTGCGTTCGGCAACTCTCTCACCATTTTTGGCGATCAGCTCGGTACGATACAGGTTCCTCTAGACGAACTGGACCGCTACTACGCACTGCCGTTCGGCGTTGCGATCACGCCTGACAAGTCAAAATTGTTTGTCAGCTCCGCAGGTTCGAACATCGTCACCGTCATCGACCTCGGCAAACTGGTTGCCTACGCTGGGTCGCAGCAAAAACCATTCGCCAACGATCTATCTGCCTCCGCCAACTACGTCATGTCGCGAATTCCCGTCGGCAACAATCCACGAGGGCTTATCGTCTCGCCGGACGGGAAGGCAGTCTACGTAGCGAACAGGATGGACGACTCCATTTCTGTCATCGATGTAGCCACGAACACAGCGACAAGGACGATCGATCTGGGTGGTCCCGCCAAGGTCACACCGCTGCGCCGAGGTGAGCAGATTTTCAATACGGCAAAGTATTCATTCCAGGGGCAGTTCGGCTGCGCGAACTGCCATATTGATGGAACGTTTGACGGTATCGAGTGGGACCTGGAACCCGACGGGTTCGGTGTTGATATTGTTGACAACCGTTTGCTCGAGGACTTGAGCGGCACCGAACCATTCAAATGGAACGGCGGCAATCCCGACATGCCGACAGAATGCGGGCCGCGCACTGAGAAGTTTTTCTATCGCTCGCAGAGCTACGACGGCAAGGAATTGGCAGACCTCGTCAGCTTCATTCAGGCGATGCCGTCGCGACCGAACCGCTATCGTCTGAAGAACGGCGAACTCACGCCTGCGCAGGAGCGAGGCAAAGAAATTTACTTCCGCACAGTCGACAAGACCGGCAAGCCAATTCCCGAAACCAACCAGTGCGAGTATTGCCACAGCGGTCCGAAATATACGAACCAGCAGAAATTCGACGTTGGTTCCGGTAAGAATACCGACCGTTCACCGGTTTTCGACGTGCCACAGTTGATCAACGTCGCATATACCGCGCCTTATCTCCATGACGGCTCAGCGAAATCATTGGAAGAGATCTGGACGGTTTTCAATCCGAATGACACACACGGACGCACGAACGACCTGACCAAGGACGAACTGAACGACCTCATCGAGTACCTGAGGACCTTATGAGAAAGCGCTTCCTGTATTCGGCCCTTGTTCTCCTGATCGCAATCCCGGCGCTCGGCGCAGGACCCGATATGCCGCGGTTCAACTTCGAGAACTTCACCACGGCTGACGGACTGCCCGACAATCACGTGTTTGCCGTGCTGGTCGACGGTCCTCGCGTTTGGGCTGGAACGGAGAATGGACTAGGACTCTACGAGAACGGCAAATGGAAAGTGCTACGCCCTGCCGACGGTCTCGCGCATCGTGCCGTCCTCTCGCTGGCTCTCGACAAGTCCACCGGGGACCTCTGGGCGGCCACGATGGGCGGATTGAGCCGTGTTTCGGCAGGACGAATCGACACTTTCACCCAGTTGAATTCAGGTCTCAGCAACGACGTGGTGTACGGTGTGGGCGTGCAAGGTGATTACGTCTGGGCCGCAACAGCAGCCGGCGCAAGCCGTCTCAACAAACGCACTGGACAGTGGAGCCTGTTCAACGAACGTAACACCCCGATGTACGAGATATGGACCTATGCCGTAAGCCCCGGCG
>JAEZPW010000220.1 GCA_023441255.1 Acidobacteriota bacterium | reverse complement strand
GTACGCAGTCGGAGGATTCGTGTATCTCGGCCTCGGATTCCAGGTCGTATATCCGCCCGGAGTCGGCTGCCACACCCATCCATAGCCCGGAGCGAACAGCCAGCTGCCGTATCGGTACGGTGTCCAGCCCCACGGATAAGGTGATACCCACGTGTATCCCCACGCCGGATAGTACATCCAGTACCCTGCCGCGAACGGATCCCAGTTATATGCAACGTTGTACGGACGCCATACGTTGCCCCAGCCAGGGAGGTAGAACATATTGCCGTAGTAACTCAGGTCATTCCAACCATAGCTCGGCCCGCCGTATGCCGAGGATGCATACGTACTGTTGTTCTTGTAGGTGCTGGCGGTGTGGTATTCCTCCCGCTCCTTGTCCCACCAATCGAACTGGCCCTCGGTCACGCCCTTCGCAATCTCGTACTCGGCAGGGCTATCAAGATTGAAGCTGACCATCTCGTTCTTCTTGACCTTCTTGATGCCCTCGGTACTCTGAAGCTCAACTTCGCCCTTAAAAACGGCGACATTCACATCGCGGTCCTTCACCTCGGCCCGGAAATGGGAGCTCTTGGCTAGCTTTACTTCATGTCCTGAGAACGCGACCCTGAAGTCATCTTTGTCGTCGCGTTTCAGGTTGAAGTAACTCGTCCCGTTCTCGACGTTGACCAGCGTCACCTTCCCGCCATCGGAACGAAGCGACAACTCGTCGAAGCTTACCCGCGTGTCAGGCGCGAGACGCGCCGTACTGCCGTCCTCGAACTCAACCTCTGCCTCGCCATCCTCATGAGTCCACAGCTTCACGCCCTGCGTGATCGGCATGTTTACGATGGCCTTCTCAAAACCATCGCCTGTGTTCCGGTCGATCTCCACCGACCCGTCCAGGTAACTCAACCGCACTATGCGGGCCTGCGAATCCGCAAAAACCGGGAGCACAAAGACGACCAGAGCACACGCTAGTACCCCCAGTACCGCGCGACTCATTCTTCGTTTCATATTCGCTCCATCGGATCTTTCGATCTGCTTATTATTTGACGAGCCAATCTATGCCTGCGTTGCAGGCGGAGTTCCTGACCAACTTACCCCGAACACTCTACACCTAAAACATAGAACCCCAAAGCGGAAGGAAAGATGCGCATTAGCCACAGGGCGGGATTTCCAGACCGGTACTCGACTACGTTACGGTCGTTCGAATGTCAGCGTAACTGGCGGCCGGTGTATGAGCTACGGTGGGTTCCGGAACGCCTTAATCTCTGGGATGTGTGCAATCCTATCCTTGTGACTTTCCGTTCGCCGTGTTCAGAATCTCTCGCGCACGTTTCCTCGCAATGTGCATGACGGAAACATCATCGGAAATCTTCGTCAACACAGGCGCAATCGCTTGAACTTCCTCCACCTGCCCGCCCTTCTGCAACTCCTGCAGCTTCTTCAGTTCGGCATCCAGACCGAGTTTGTCAAAGCGCCGGTCGAATTCCAGGCGCCGCCCGAATTCCAGCGTTGTCTGTATGCCTTCGAATATCTTCGTCAATTCCTGTATCGCCGGGTTTTCGGACCAGTTGTACGTTGTCTGGGTGTGAACTCCCTTGACCGGGATCTGCAGCGGAGTCTGCAGCCGGCCCTCGCTGTAGGCCAGGGTCTTTGCGCCGGTATTCGCGATTCGGGTCTTTGTGTAATCAAAGTTTCCCTTGAACATGTTGGCCTGCTTGGCCAACTCGAAAATGCGCGACCTGGTGGGATCTGACATCGTGAACTCGACCATGTACGGCTCTTCTGCGCTGGTCGTTTTGTCGTCAGCCGCGTTGGTCGCCGGTTCGCTCCGGTATGCGGCCCTCCCGGTACTCTCAACCGCGATCGCATAATGCGGGGGCTGGACCTCAGGACGAACAAGCTCGAATGAAACAATCGGAACCGGCGAGCCCGGACGCGTAGGCTCAAGATCTGGGACCTGGGAATGAGCGGCAGAAATCCAAACACCGAAGAACAGCGCGACAAGAACTTGTAAGCGGCCAACTTTCATCGGGGCCTTTCGTCAGAGCCAGATTGGCTACTTAACCATGATAAAAGATGCGGCCACACGCGAACTGGTTCAGGCGAGTGTCAGTGTGCGGCTCCTTGCCGCTTCAGCGTGGCCCACGTATGCAGATGGCAGATAGCGATCGCCAGCGCGTCTGCCGCGTCTTCCGGTTCCGGACGCGAATCGAGCTTCAACAATCGCATCACCATCTCCTGCACCTGCGACTTTTCCGCCCTGCCATATCCGACGACAGCCGACTTGATCGCCAGCGGCGCGTACTCCGCCACTTCCAGTCCGCATGACGAGGCCACCAGCATCGCGACACCGCGCACCTGTCCGAGTTTGAGCGCCGATTTGGCGTTCACAGCATAGAAGACATCCTCGATCGCCACCATGTCGGGGCTGTGCTCGGCGACCTTCTGGCGCAACTCGGAAAAGACCTGCAGCAGGCGCTTCGGCAGCGGTTCGCGCGTCTTCAACCGCACCGCGCCCATGCACACGCAGTGCAACTCACCGGTCTCGTCCTGCTCAACCACGCCATAGCCGGTGTATTCGCCGCCGCAGTCGATCCCAAGTACGCGCATGCCCGCAGTGTACCCGCAAATCTCCCACGACAGAACAACCAACTGTCATGAATGGGCGCCCGTTCTAACGTGAGTTCTGACGTGGGCCAGTCTAAGTCGAGTCTCGTGCTTCCAGAGCGTTCGGCGCTCGGCTGTTAGCAAATCTTCTCCGCCGCTTGGTCCACGACGTTCTGAATGCTTTCCGCATCGGCCGCTCCACCTTGCGCCAGATCGCGATTGCCGCCTCCACGCCCTCCGAGCGCAACGAGCGCCTCCTTCATGAGGCCGCCCATGTCATTCGGTAACCCGGGCGACTGCGCGAACACCACTCCAGCCTGCCCTGCTTTCGCCCCCAGAAGCGCCACGGACGGCCCGGCCGCCGTCACCTTCTGAGCAAGCAACTTGATGAACCCGGTGTCTCGGTCATCGAACACGCGCGTCACCAGCTTGACGCCGCTGTTCATCTCTCGCGATTCGGCCAACAACCGCCCGGCCAGAAGCTCAGCCAGTTCCTCCAGCAGTTTTTTGCGTTCCTTCCCGGCGGCTTTGTTGTCCTCCTGCGACTTCCGAATGAGTTCCGGCAGTTGCCATATCTGGGTGTCGAAAAGCTTCGCTGCCTCGGTCAACGAGTCGAAATCGCGCCGTGCCGTCCTGATTGCTCGTTCGCCGCACACGAACTCAACCCTGTACCCTTGCCTCACCTTCTCGGCTTTGCGCAACAGGACCGCGCCGATCTGCCCCGTCGAACGCACATGCGTGCCTCCGCAGGCATTCACGTCATAACCTGCCATGTCGATGATTCGCAGCTTGCCCTCAACGTGATCGGGGATCTTCCGTACGCCCATCGCCCTGGCATCTTCAACAGTCGCCGCGAGGATCGTCACGAGCAAATCCTGCGTAACAACCCGGTTCGACTCCAGTTCCACCGCGCGCATCTGCTCCTCGTTCAGCGCCTTCGTCTCCAGGTCGATCGTGCAGCTCTCGTCTCCCATGTGGAATGAGACCGTCTTCATCCCGTACCTCTTTTCAAAAGCCGCCGATAGGACGTGTTGCCCCGAGTGCTGCTGCATGTGGTCCCGCCGCCGCTCCACGTCCACTTGGCCGCGAACGGCCTGCCCGGTCCCGAACTTGAATTCGTCGCTGCCGGTGAGATGAAGGATGTCGCCGGTGTCGGTCTCACTGACTTCTTCAACGCGTACGCGATTGCCATTAACTTCCAGCCACCCGGTGTCAAACACCTGCCCGCCGCTGGTCGGATAAAACGCAGTCCGGTCCAGCACCACCGCAGTGCGCCCGTTCTCCTGGCGCACGTCCGTCACCCTGGCCGCGAACTCAAGTAAGAAAGAATCGTAGTAATAGAGCCGTTCAGTCATAGGAATGTTTAGGAATTGATTTCTCTGACCGCGCTGTTGGACAGAATGATCTGACGGACTGTGTTCCGAAGCTTGTCGACCACCTTCCTGTCCGGTCTATGAAACAGGCGGCGAGCGAGGTTGAGCCCGGGATCGTATGTTACCGATATGCCCCAATGCGCAGGCGTGTCTTGCGGCTCGTCGCCAACGTACGAGAGCGCAATCCAAAACCGGTCTTTACCCCGCGAGGCCCAGATTCCCCACCCGTAGTCCTCCTGGATCGGTTCGGAAAGCGAAAACCCCAAATCCGGCACCTGAGCCAGACTCTGCTTCAGCCAGGTGGCGAAATCCTCTCCGAAACAACACGGATTGATGAAATGCGGCTTCACGTCCCGATGCTCGAAGAGGTCCGTTTCGACCACGATCAAATCGTCTATCGCAGCTCCACCCGATCTCATCCGGTACCTCTCCTCCGTCTAGTACGGCTGTATGATTCCGCCGATGGCCCTCGACTTCGGCAACTCCCTTTTGTCGTGGGTACCGCAGCCTTCCCCTTCAGTGGAGGCTGCTCTAGCAATGACATCTATATACTTCAGCCCCGACCCGGTGTTGAACAGCACCACGCGTTCGCTCTCCTTCAGGAACCCGGTCCCCCGCAGTTTTCTATACGCCGCGAGTGATGCCGCCCCCTCCGGCGCCGCAAATACACCTTCCTTCGACGCCCACCACCTCAGCGACTGCATAATCTCCTCGTCGCTCACCGCTACCGCTGTCCCGCCGCTCTTCCTCAAAATGTCCAGAATTATGTAATCGCCGTACGCCTTCGGCACCCTCAACCCCGCGGCCAATGTCCGGGCATCCTTCCACGCCTCCGACGCCGACTTACCCTCATCCCATGCTTTAGGTATAGGCGCGCAACCCGCTGATTGCACGACAACCATCTTCGGCCGCTTCGCTCCCTGCGGTATCCACCCAAGCTCCTCCATCTCAGCGAATGCCTTCCACATCCCGATCAAGCCCACGCCGCCGCCCGTCGGATAGATGATGGCATCCGGTAGCTCCCATCCCAACTGCTCGGCTACCTCGTAGCCCATGGTCTTCTTACCCTCGACCCTGAACGGCTCCTTCAAGGTTGAGATGTCGAACCAGTTTTCGGCCTGCTTCCGTTCGGCCACGAGTCTGGCGCAGTCGCTGATAAGTCCTTCCACCAGCGTCACATGCCCTCCATAGCTCTTGCACTCGATGAAGTTGGCCTGGGGCACATCCTTCGGCATGAAGATGTGTGCCTCGATGCCCGCCGCCGCACAATAGGCTGCCAGCGCGCTCGCCGCGTTCCCTGCCGACGGCACGGCCAGCTTTCTCAGCCCGTATTCACGCGCCATCGTCACGGCCACGCAGAGCCCGCGGGCTTTGAACGATCCGGTCGGGTTCAGGCCTTCATCCTTGATGAACATATTCACGTCGTGACGGCTTGGGATCATGGGCGTGAAGCCCTCTCCCAGGCTGACCGGCTCGGCCTCCGGCAGAACCTCCGCGTAGCGCCACAGGTTGGCTGCCCGGCCAGCCAGCGACTCCCGAGTGAATCTCCCGCGCAGCGCCTGCAGGTCATACCGCACCCAGAGCACGCCACCGTCTTTCGGACACACGGTCTGCGGGCCGTCCGCACCGATCCGTTCACCGCAACGTGAGCATTCCAGGTAAGTTATCTTTGCCATGAGCCAGCGAGTTTAGCACCGGAAACTTTCCCGTCCCAGTGAATTGCCGTCTTGCTAACCGGTTCGGGACCACTCCGTCTATAGACTTAACGGACCGCGTCAGGCGAGCTTCGACTTCTCCGTTACGAAGCACGCCGGATCGATACATCCTCCGTTATTACCCGAACCGGCGTGACTGACTGCCACGCCGGTCTTTTTTTTTGTGCTTTTTTCCTGCTGTTGAAATCGCGAACTGCTAGATCCTGCTGCGCAGTAGGCTGATCACGTCGTCGGCAGTGATCACGCCAGTCAGCCTGCCGTCATCGTCCAGCACCGGCAAGGTGAGGAGATTGTATTTGTCGAAGGTCTCGGCCACTTCCTTCTCACTCGCGCCCGCATGCACCGAGACGAGTGGGTCGGTGCTGAGTTGCTTCAGCGGAGTATCGGACGCGTGCAGCACCAGCATCGGCAACGGCACCGCGCCGGTCAGTTTTTCATCGTTGTCCAGCAGATAGACCGTGCTAACCGTCTCGACTCCGCCTTCGAAAACCCTGAGCGCATCAACCGCGTGTTCGACGGTTGCAGACTCCGCGAGCGCCAGATAATCGGTCGTCATGCGGCCCGCAGCGGTATCTTCCTCGAACTCGAGCAGTTCCTCGACTTCCTCCCGCTGCTCGGGCTCCATTTCCTCCAGGATCTCTTCCGACCGCTCCTCGGGCAGGTCGGCGAGCAGGTCGGCAGCCGCGTCGGGATCCATCTCCTCGACGATGTCTGCGGCGCGGTCCGCATCCAGCGACCGCACGATGGCTGCCTGCAACTTCGGATTAATCTCTTCCAGCGTCTCGGCGGCCGTTTCCTCGTCCAGCGTCTGAAACACGGCTTCGCGTTCGGCCGGCGCCAGTTCTTCAACGATGTCCGCGATGTCGGCGGGGTGCAGTTTGGCCAGGCGCTCGTGCGATATCTTCAGCTTCACTCGCCGGGCGGGGTCCGTTTCGATCAGGTCCACGAACTCCCAGGGGATCGGCTTCTCCGGCAACTTTCTCAGCAACGCTCGCAGTGCCGTCATGGGAACCATGCCCTTCAGCAGCCTGCGCACCGCGCCGCGCGACCCCACATCGACGGCCCCGACCTTGAGCACGAGGTGCTGGTTTGAGGCCTCCTCATGCAGGTCCACATCGTTCACCCGCACCACCTTGCGTCCGTGAACGTCAATGATCTGCTGGTCGAGAAGATCACGCCCCAGCAGAAGCATTCCCTCGGAGCCCGCGTATTGGGTCCAGCTGTCGCGCGAAGTCGACGCCCTAACGCCGGCGTTGATGGAAACCACCGAACCCGCCTTCAGCAGCCGATCGCCCTGCCTGGTCTTCACAATCAGCATGGTCACGTGCTGCGGGTCTTCCTGCGGACACAATGCCACTTCGCGCACACGTCCGGCATGAGCGCCGGTTGAGTCATATACCGGCGCGCCCAGCAATTCCGTCAGCGCGAACGTCGACATGCGTCGAGAATACCGCCTCCCGTCAACAGATGCCAGATGCTATTCACTCAACAAACATGTGATGCTTTCGATGCCCAATCCATAAGCGCCACACCGCGGTCCAGGAACAATCCTGCCCAAGTGGAGCTTGGGCGGGCACCGAGGAAACAGGTCACGAAAGCATCTTAAGCATCATCGGTTTGACTTTTGTTCCTCCCTAAAGGCAAACTTGCAGATTCCAGTGGAACTCGCGCTGAAGACGATGACAGCAGGGTTCAAAAGAAGAAAATCGAAACGATGACCGCAAACAGGGTTTCGT
>JAEZPW010000101.1 GCA_023441255.1 Acidobacteriota bacterium | reverse complement strand
GGACAGTCCGGCAGATCGTGCTGGTTTGCTGGTCGGGGACATCGTGTTGGGTATAGATAGTGAATCAGTAACGGATCCCGCTGAATTTCGCGCCAAGCTGGATGCCGAGAGTGTAGGCCGAACCGTGCAATTGCAACTCGTTAGAGGCGGAAAGCAAGCGCAAGTCAGCGTCACGCTTGGCGAGCGGCAGGGGGGACGTAATGGCTAGTGCGAATCCACTTGTTCCGCTGAGCATCAGTGTTGAAAGAGAACTGGTCGCAGTTGCTAAAGTCCGCAAGTGACGGTGGACGCTTACGCGAGGCATGTTGGTCGAGGATCAAGTGTGGTTTGCCCATCCGGTGGGCTGATTCTCACGAACGCGCACGCGACGCCGAAGGGCGAGTGCTAGAAAGCCATTACATGACCTTCGGCGGGTTCGGCATTGCAGTGACTAGCACAATGGCTTTCTGGCGGGGATCTCATGACCGGCGTTGTAGTTGTCGCTTCTTCACCTGTCGTTCGCGCGGGGTTAGAGGCGTTCCTTAGGGAGGACCCACGTTTCGCGGTGATTCCCTCAACCCGCGCAGGGTTGCCGGTCGTACCCGCCAACGGAGCTGAAGCAACTGTGCTCCTACTGGAGACAGCGTCTATTGATAGCGCTACCACTTCGCGAGTGTTGGACGAGAGCGGCGGATTGTCAACTGTTCTGCTGGTGAACCGGCTTGGGCGTGCCTCGGTTCGGCACGCACTGCGGTCGGGTGTCCGCGCCATCCTGCCCCGCGACGCGACTGGTCCGGAAATCATAGCCGCCATTGAAGCTGTAGCGCTCGGGCTGACCGTGCTCGGCGGCGATGAGATCGACGCCCTGCTGCCTGCTCAGACGGACGCCATCGACAACCTCACTAGGGACGAACCCTTGAGTGCACGAGAGCTCGAAGTGCTGGCAATGATGGCAGAAGGATTCGGCAACAAGGAAATCGCAGCGCGTCTAACGATCTCGGAACATACTGTCAAGTTTCACGTCAGCTCGATCCTGGGAAAGCTTAGCGCAACGACTCGCGGCGAAGCCGTAGCACGCGGAGTACGGCAAGGCTTCATCACGATCTAGCGGCCACATGGCTATTTGCGTCACTGGGCGGCAGTAGATGAACCTACGCGCAGCTTCTGCACAAACGCTTTGAAGGGGAATCGATCCCCCGGACACGCCGTTTTCGCAACGTCGCTGTGGCGCACCACATGTGTTGGCGAGATCTTATACTTCCGCATGAGGCGCTCAGTTACGTCGCGGAGCGATTTCATCTGCGCTGGGGTGGGTCTCATGAGCCCTTTAGCCCCGTTTGGATTGTCCGCACTGCTGAAATCACCCGCAACAGAGATGCCGAGATAAGCGTTGTAGCCGTGGGCGTGCGCGCCCTGGCAATTCTCTGGTCGTCCCGCTTTGACGGTCCCATTCGGCAGAATGAAGTAGTGATAGGCAACATGATAGACAGTGCCGAAGCATGCAACGGCGAATCCACGGCTGCGGTGGAATAGATCCACTTCGCGTTCGGTGGTGGGCACGCGATTGCTGGTCGGCAGCGTGGCCGAGTGGTGAATGATGATGCCTTCCGGTGTGATGGTATTGAAGAACGAAGCGAGGGCCGTCACGTAACTTGCCGCAATCCCTGGGGCAACAGCATGTCCTCTCAGCACACGGGCGACATTCGCCTTTCCTGCATACAACGCGTGTGTCATCGCCTCATCTGCAACGAGCGTGGCATGAACGGCCGTGGGTTGCAGCGTGCTCTCGCCGACACGGTTATAAGTGAATGTGGTGGCCGTGATCTGCTGGTTTCCACGAATATTGCCCTTGCTGGAAACAAGCAACCCGGGTTGTGAGCCGCGAGACCCAAGAGTCAGGCGACCCTGCAGCAGCGAGTGGGTTGCACGTGGGTTCATCAGAAGGACCAGCAGTTCACGCTGCCGGCTCGCTTCTGCGCGGTCGCTGCCGTGAAACGATACGAAAGCCGGGGCCGTCCACCGGTTCGGATCAATGCGACAACTGGCGATGCCCCAGGCATCCTGGGCGCCCTTGCTGTTGATGAACAATGCACAACGAGCCTTGTTCAGGACTGCAAGCGGGATTGGATTGTAGCCGGGTCGGATAACGTTCAAGAGCACCTGCGCCGATGCATCCAGGGCCTGCCGAACTTCGAAGGCAGGAGGCGGTCCCGGAGGCACGTTGCTCTGCCTCTTCTCAGTTTGAGCCTGGAGCGCCCCTGCAGTGATCAGGAAGGCCGCTAGCCACAAATACTCGAACGTTCTCATCATGCACCGAACTATTCGATTATGGTCCGTTAACCGAGGTTAGCTCGCGTTTGAGGCCCAGCAGCAACATACGTCCGTTAAGTTCGCTGTAAAATATTCTTCTCCCGGTGTCCTATGTTCCCCTCACCTGAGCGCACACATAACTCACCCGCACACAGCACCAGTCGTATTCACTTGCTTCAACGTCACCTTCCGCATGATGCGGCGGCGATTCTGCTGGAAGACATCGCCCGCCGGGCGTTGCTTCGCACGCGCGCGAGCGGCGCGGCGATCGCTCTAGAAGACAATGGCGTGTTTATCTGTCGCGCATCGATAGGGGAAACCGCGCCTGCTGTTGGTACAAGGGTAGACAAGAACAACGGCTTGTCGGGGCTGTGCCTGAGAACCGGTTCAGTACTGGTCTGCGACGACGCGGAAAACGACGCGCGCGTTGAAAAGGAGGCGTGCCAGAGCCTGGAGATCCGCTCGATCGTCACCGTGCCCGTGCGCAGCGGCTGCACTGGTTTGCTCGAGGTCTTCTCGCGGGAACCGCATGCTTTCGATGATGAAGCGGTCGCGTTCCTCAGCACCCTGGGCCAGGAAATCGGACCAGCGCTGAAGGGAGAGCGAAAGGCATCCGAGCCGGATCTTGACATCGACGAGCATTCAGCCCCGGAGATGCCGGTTCACGTCGCCGAAAACGCCGAAAGCCGCAAGCTTGTTGCGTACGTACTTGTCGCCAGTTCTCTTGTCTTCGCCGGCGCAGCAATATCGGCCGGGTTGACGGTCCGCGACGATTTGCGCATGCCCGCGCCACCCGCGGCGCAGGTCGCATCTGTGCCCGATTTTCCGATGCCGGTGATTTCGACCGATGCGGATACAACCAACAAGGCGGACGTGACAAGCGCACGCCCAATACGGGCTGCAGTTCAGCATCCGAAGTCAGGCAATGCCAATGCCGAGGCACTTCGATCCGGTACTCCTCAATATCAGTATGAACTTGCCAGAAAGTTCGCGGAGGGCCGGGGGGTGAAGCAGGACCTTGTTCAGGCATACGCCTGGTTTGTTGTTGCGGGCATGAACGGGAACAGAAATAGCGATGCAATGATCAGATCTCTGACGCGGCGCATGCCGGAGTTCGCAATAGCCCAAGTACGTTTTCGTCTGGGCCAGATGTTTGAGAACGGGCAGGGTGTGCCGCAGGACTTCGTGACTTCCTATGCCTGGTATGAGCTCTCGGAAGCTGCTGGAGATCCGCGTGCCGCAGAACAAAAACGTCGCCTGGCGAGTGTGATGAGCGAACCCGAAGTTCTCGAAGCTGCACGTCGAGCACACGCGTGGTTGGCGGAACGTTCGCGATTCCAGACCACAAGCCGGTTGCGGAGACAAGAGACACACCCCCGTTAGGACCGGGGCCGGAACTGAGTAGAGACGTCAGACTGGGACTCAGCAAGCCGACACGAATGCCTGCCTCAAAAACCCGCGCAGGATTTCAGCATGACCCTGCGACTCAGAATCCGGGTGGACGCTGTCTGGCAACATCGAAGGCAGACTCGAGAGCGAGCCCTACACGTGCGATGGTACCTTCATCGAAGAGTCGCCCGATGAGGGTGATGCCATGAGGAACTCGTCGAGGTGGGTCGAACTTGGGCAAAGGCCTGCTCGGGTCGGGTGCCCAGTCGCTACGCGCCTGTGAAACCTGCACGAATCCCGCACGAAGTGTAAGCGACGGGTGACCGGTGAAGTTCGAAATTGTGAGCATCTCATCGCGCAGCGACGGAACCAGGAGCAGGTCCACCTGAGACAGGATTCGGTCCATCTCCAGGGCAACACTGCGTCGGAACCGGTCCGTCTGGACAAAATCAACCGCCGATAAGAATCGTGATTGGCGGAAAGTATTGGGCCAAGCATCAGGCGTCTGGACACGTAGTTCGTCGTCCTTGTGCGTCAGCGTCAGGTCTTCAAACGCGGCCGCGGATTCCGCGAACAGGATCAGGTTGAGTGAGTTGTACGGCCAATCCGGGAGAGCGACTTCAACAGGTTCCATGCCAAGCTTCTCGATCTCCGTAAGCGCTCGGCGATCCACCTCGGTGGCCGGAGCCTCTTTCATCCAAGTTGGAAAGTAGCCTACACGTAGTCCCTTTACCCCAACGCTGGAGTCGAAGTCGAGCCGGCTTGGCACACTCGCCAGATCGCCCGGATCCGGGCCAGAAATCGCGTGCAGTACCAGCATGGCATCTTCCACGCTGCGGGTCATCGGACCGAGTTTGTCGAGCGACCAGCAGAGTGTCATCGCGCCAGTACGCGGGACTCGACCATACGTTGGCCGCAGCCCGGTTACCCCGCAACGCATACTGGGACTCACGATGCTGCCCTCGGTCTCGCTGCCGATCGAGAAAGCCACCAGTCCTGCGGCGGTTGCTGCGCCGGGGCCTGCACTCGACCCAGAAGCCCCTTCGTCCAGCAGCCACGGATTCATGGTCTGTCCCCCGAACCATATGTCATTCAGGGCTAGCGCGCCGAGGCTAAGCTTGGCGACCAGCACGGCCCCCGCCGCATGTAGACGCTTGACCACGACGGCGTCCTCTGTGGGCACGCGATTCTTGTACGGCTCAGCGCCGTATGTGGTACGAATCCCGGCGGTATCGACGAGATCTTTGGCGCCCCAGGGAATGCCGTGAAGAGGCCCACGATACTTACCCGCTGCAATTTCCCTGTCGGCTTGCCTGGCCTGTGACAACGCAAGCTCCCGAGTCAGCGTGATGACACAGCGGAGTTTGGGATCGAAGCGCTCAAGCCGGTCCAGGTAAATGTTCGTGAGCCGCTCGGAAGTCAGCTTGCCGGACCCAATCCAGCGAGAGAGCTGCGACACCGATGCGAAGGCTATGTCGGCGTCCGCATTGGGGAGCGGCCCCGGATCCACATTCGTGAGAACGAAACGTTCGCGGTCGGGGCCTGCTTTCTGACCGGGTAGAACCGGATTCCAATGTGACCAAGGCGCAAGATCAGGACTGAGCGTCACTTTCCTCGGTCCAGTGCGGCGTTCGTACAGTGCCGCCATACTGTTGCGCCAGTTTACGGCCGCTTGTGCGCGCTCGGCATCTGTCAACTCTGTACGCACGAGTTTCCCGGCGTCCGCGAACGTCAAGGCCGACACCTCCGGCCCCACCGCAGGGGCGGTTCCGAAAGCAGGTGGCGCTCCTGGGGGGAACTCGGCGGGAGTCTGGGCCAGGCTCTTAGGTGCAATGGTTGAGGCGAGTAAGGCTGCAGAAGATGTGACCAGAAACTCCCTGCGAGATTTCGACATGTGCTCCTCCAGCGCCCAGACATCATAAACTGCAGTGCGTCCGCTACTAGAGTCGAACTCCAAGGCGGTTGCTGAAGCAGTTGTACTCTGGATCCGCCAACAAGGCTTGTCGAGCAGGATTCTGACCTCAACGTCCTCGGCGACTTCGCCCAGCGGCATCGTGTCAGAAGACGGAAAGAATCGCCAAGAAGATCGTTCGGCACACCTATGCTCAGACACACGCTAACTCAGCCAAAACGCTTGACTTGTACGCGCAAGCGCATCCAAGGATGGCGCAAACTCGCGTGGTGTCACTCTTAACGGACGGGGAGATAGTTCACTGAGAAGTGTTGGACACTGCTGGACAATTTACGTTGACCATTTCCTTCTAAGTTATTGAAAGGAAATGGTGGGCGCTACTGGATTCGAACCAGTGACTTCCACCGTGTGAAGATGGCACTCTACCGCTGAGTTAAGCGCCCACGTTTCAAGGGCATTTTAGCAGAAGCTTATCAGGGGCGAATAGTAGAATAGTCTCCACCCGAGCCACTCTATTTGGTGGTTCGAGAATGTTGTAGCTGTTGGAGATGAATGGATTCAGAGGACACCAGACCGGGTCGACCGCACGAAGGCTTAGGGAGTTCGGGGGAGAACGGGCAAAACGGATCCTCCGAGAGCCTTGAAAAACTCCCACAACTTTCTGGCACTAAGTGGGTTACCTCCAATGTGAGCAGTCTGGTGATCGAGACCGGAATGCTGCGAGGAGCAAGTGCAGCCGTCGCGACGACCCTGCCCGGTAACGGGGAGACGGTGGTGCGTGCTTCTTCGTTCGGCGTGCTGGATGATGCCGAGATCATGCTTCGGGTGAAGGCGGGCGACGACGCGGCCTTCGATTATCTGGTCGAGAAGTACCGACGCCCGATGGTCAGCTTTATGTACCGCATGTCTCGCAACTCGGCAGTCGCCGAGGAACTGGCACAGGAAGTTTTTCTCCGCGTTTACCGGTCGCGGCAGAATTACTCGGCGGACGCGAAGTTCACCACCTGGTTGTATCGTATTGCGACCAACCTGGCCGTGAACCACGCCCGCGACACCAAGCACGAACGGCCGGAGGTCCAGGTAAGCCTGGACGAACCGGACGACGATACCGGTTTGAAAATAGACGTCGCGGACGGCTCGATGAACGCCGAACAGGCCATCATGCGACGCGAGAGGTTACAGGCGATTCGTAATCATGTTCAGGCTCTACCTGAAAGGCAGCGTACGGCGGTCCTGATGCACAAATATCAGGGAATGGATTACCGCCAGATTGCCGAGGTACTGAAACTGAGCGAATCGGCCACGAAGTCACTGCTTTTCCGAGCGTATGAAACGTTACGCGAGAAGCTGAAGGATTTCATTTAGGGGTTTTCGGGTTGAGGATGCGGTCATGAATTGCAACGAATTGAACGATCGCTTGCTGGACATCGCTGGTGGGGCACTACCGAACAGCGCGGCCCAGCAGCATTTGGACACGTGTGACGCTTGCGCCGAGAAGCTGGCCGGAATGGTCCAGACGATGGCGTTGCTCGACGAATGGAAAGCGCCGGAGCCATCTCCGTATTTCGACTCCCGGTTGCGCGCACGCCTGCGCGACGAACAGGCGGCGCCGGCGCGGAGCTGGTTCGATTGGCTGCGGAAGCCCGCACTGGCAGCGGCTATGGGTGCGTTGCTGGTCGCTGGCGCTACGCTGGTCAAGGATCGCGGAACGTCTCCGGCAGGTGAGCACCGCGCACAGATTATCGACGTGAAGCCCGGTTCCGCTTTTGCGGACCTCGAAACGCTTGACAACAATCACGAGTTACTCGCAAACTTCGACCTGCTCGATGATTTAGATACCGGCGACATGGGTGCGCAGAACGCAAACCCGTAAGTGACTGCCGACGAGAAGTGGTTCCGGCATCGTGCGGGCCCGCTGGTGCGTGGTTCGGTGGTGAAACGTTTTAAGACGAAGTATCAGGAAGCTGAAACGTGTTGGGCCTGAAACAATTCGGGGTGGTGCTCATTGTAGGTTCGATGGCGGTGATGGCGTCTGCCCAGCGACCCTGGGGCAGACAGGAACGGCGCGATCCGCCACAGTCTGCGCCGCCGCAGCGTTCCAGTCCGCCTCCACAGAGGGATTCCAGGCAGCAAGACCGTCAGTCACCTCCTCCACAGGCGCCTAGAGCGCGCGACCAGCAGAATTCAGATGGGCAGCAGCAGGGGTCGCGGCGAGGCGACTGGCTGCGAAAGCATAGCGGTCAGTCACCGGAAGAACAGCAGAAGTCGCTGGAGAACGATCCGGCGTTTCGCGCCCTCGACCCGCAGGACCAGGAGAGATTGCGTCGCAGGTTGAACTGGTTCAACAACCTGCCGCCTGAGCGTCGTGAGCGTGTGATGCGCCGCCACGAAATCATCGAAAACATGACACCGGAGCAGCGGTCCCGCGCGCGGGATCTGTTCCAGCGATTCCGCGGTCTGCCCGAAAGCCGTCGCAAAGTGATGGACTTCTACTTCCGGAACTTGCGAAATATGTCGCCGGAAGAACAGCAGCGGGTGATGAACTCGTCTTCGTTCAAAGCCCAGTTCTCCGATGAAGAGCAGAACATTATGCGGGGCATGAGCGACTTGAACCTCGGCCCTGGGCGTTCTGATGGCGGCGATGGCGGCCCTCCGGACGACTAGAAGGAATCAAAAAGGCAGAAGCCCGCGAAGCTCGCGGGCTTTTTTGTGCTTAATTATGGTCACGACGCGTAGTGAACGGCGGTTACCAATCACCTACCCCGACTACCCACTACTGACTACTGACTCCGATCAGTTCCGCAACAGGTTCTTCGCGATGAACAACACGTTGGCTGGCCTCTCGGCCAGTCTGCGCATGAAGTACGGATACCATTCACTGCCGAAAGGAACGTACACGCGCATCCGATAACCATCACGCACGAGTTTCTCCTGCAGGTCGCGTCGGATGCCGTACAGCATCTGGAATTCGAACGCGTCGTTCGGGATGTTCTCCTGGCGGGCGAACGCGATGGTCTCACGGATCATGTTCTCGTCGTGTGTGGCGATGCCGTGATAAAGGCCGCTCTTCAGCAGCATTTTCATGAGCTTTACATAGTTCGCATCCACGTCGGCTTTCTTCGGGAAGGCGATGTCGGCGGGTTCTTTGTACGCCCCCTTACAAAGGCGAATACGAATTCCATTCGAGCAGAGGTCCTCAACGTCTTTTTCACTGCGATACAAATACGACTGCACGACGACGCCGACCGCGTCTACGGGACTGACGGCCGCGTGGAGGTCCTTGACCAGGTCGAGTGTGCGCTGCGTGTAGGGCGATCCCTCCATGTCGACACGAACGAAATTGTTCAACTCGGCCGCATGCTTGACCATGCCGCAGACCAGGTCGCGACACATTTTCTCGTCGACGTCGAATCCGACGTGCGTCAGCTTCACGCTGACGTTGGCGTTCAACTTGCGCGCGGTGATCTCGTCCAGCATCTTGTGGTACGCGCCTGCGCTTTCCCGCGCTTCCTGTTCGTTGGTCACGTTTTCGCCCAGAACGTCCATGGTCACCGCGATGCCGATGTGGTTCAGTTCCTTCGTGACACGCATGATGTCTTCCATGGTCAGGCCGGCGACAAACCGCGCAGACGCCCTCTTCCCCATGGGGGACCGCTCGGCGACCGCGCGCATGCTTTTGCTTTCAGAAAGTGCAATGAAGAATTGCCTTAGCACGTAGCTCCTTTGGCGGACAGGGACCCATCGTTCGGTTCCCGGCGCACACAAGCGGACAGCACGTTTGCGCCGCCTTGTCCCACTCCGCTCTGCTTTGGAAAAGAACAGCTTTTATCACATCCCGCCATACAGGTCAGCTAGGACGAATGTCACACCCCAATGGTCGCAGATTGACCGCTTAATGCCGAACGCATCGCACCGAGGCCATGTATGACGCTCACTGCTGACGTTCGAGCACCCAGCCGAGCAACTCTGGTGCCCGTTCCAGCAGGGGACGCCGTTGCCAGGCGTCGTACGTGACGCGCCGGCTATTTGCGAGGTCTTTCGCGAAGTCGCGCTCAAGCCTGGCGGTGAAGCTGGCATCGCGCACGGCAAGGTTGACCTCATCGTTGAGGCCGAACGAGCGGTTGTCGAAATTGGTGGATCCGACCACGCTCCACAGACTGTCGATCATCAGGATCTTGGCGTGGATCATGGCCGGTTGGTATTCGTATATCTCGACGCCGGCCTTCAGCAGCTTGCCGTACGAGTGGCGGCTCGAACTACGCGTAAGCATATGGTCGCTGTGGTGGCCCGGAAGAATTAGGCGGACGTGAACGCCGCGTTCCCTCACGGCTCGCACGATTTCATCGGAGAGGCTCTTGTCCGGCAGGAAGTAGGGCGTGGTCGCGTCGATGGTCTTCTGGGCCGAAGCGAGCAGCACTTGGAACAGAATGCGCGCGCGGGTAGCTCCACCAGCTGATGGCATGCTGTTGATCACCAGCGCCGAGGTCATATTGTCGGTCTCCGTGCGCTTGTAATACTCGGTCCCAGTG
>JAEZPW010000396.1 GCA_023441255.1 Acidobacteriota bacterium | reverse complement strand
AATACGGACTTGTATCCGGTACCGGCTCCCCACAACGCCTCTGCCACTCCCGCGGCATTGCCGTCATGGTGGACTTGCGCCGGCAGATTGTAGATATCCTGGATTGCAGGTCCGAGCGGGAAGTTATGCCAGCAGGGAAGGTTCGAAGGATTGAGAACTGTTCCGGTGGCGAGATCGACCGTGCCCGGCGCGCTTAGCCCGATACTGCTTATCTCCTTATCCCCGGATTGAGAAAGCACCGAATCGATTGCTTGCCGAACAGCGAAGAGAGCCTCATCCGCGCTTCCGTTGGTCTTGATCGGGTTGCGTGTTCTAAACAGAATTTCGCCCGTGGTGTTCACCAGGCCAGCGGCCACTTTCGTCCCGCCGATGTCGACTCCTACAAAGAATTCGCCAGAATTCGCCATGAAATCCCTCGGGCACGATAAGGCGCAGACCCGTCCGGAGGCACAACTCAGCATTCGAGCCGAATCGTGTCGCACCTTGAACTGGCCAATGTGCCGTTTCTCGATATCTATCGCGAAAACAGTTAAGCGTCAATGACAGGGCTTGATTGTGCAGTGTTCGAAAGCAGAGTTCTGGAGTATTCCAGTGACGATTTATTTTGCCCTTGCCAAAAAACTGATCACAGGTCACGTTACACAAAAAGAATTCTGAGGCTCTCGTGATGTCGACGATTCGGAAGCGATATCTTTTTGTCGCCGCGTGCGGCGGCATGGCGGCTTTCGGTTTTTCGCTTGCTTTGTTGGGAACGCTGTTCGGATTTGCTGCGTTCCGCGAACGTTTGCAGGTAGACGTGATGAGGCAGGGTGAACTTACCTCTGTTCTGATGGTGGGGCTTTGGCTAACCACGGTGATCGTGGGTCCGTGCATCGACCGCTTCGGAAATAAACTGGTGCTTTCTGTTTCCTCATTTCTACTCGCCGCCGCATTTGTGGGATTTCTGATAGCCGACTCGTTCATGTTGGCAGTCGCCGCGGCCGTTGTGCTTGGGTTCGGCGGAGGCGGACTGAACACGTCCACCAACGTGGTTGTCTCTGAACTCTATGGCGAGAAGCGCGGCGCGATGCTGAACATTCTCGGCATCTTCTTCGGCCTAGGCGCTGTTATGGTTCCGCTGATTGCGGCGCGTGTTTCGCCCCAGACCGCGATTATGGTGGCGGCGGGGTTTGGCTTGATCTGCGGTCTTGCTTACATTGGCCTGCCGTTCCCACCCGCCCAGGAGGCGCAAGGATTTTCTCTGCTTCAGGCTGCCAAGGTCATCACTTATCCGGGGTTCCTGTTCTTTGCGTTCGTTCTGTTCTTTCAGTCCGCAAACGAGCAGGTGATGAACGCGTTCACGTCCACCTGGATCGGAGCTGCAGGGGCGACGTCGCGGCTTGCAACACTGATCTTTGCCGCATACCAGCTTTCAATGGCTATCGGTCGTATTATCGCGGCGCCGATGCTTTCCTATGTCAGAAAGCAGACCATGGTAGTCGCTAGCGCTATTGGTTCCGTTCTCGGAACAGCGATAATGTTCTTTTCAGATTCTGTGACATTCATGGCGCTCGGCGTGGTGGTGACTGGGCTGTCTTTCGCAGCCATTTATCCTACTGTTCTGGCGCTTGCGGGCGACCGTTATAGCAGATTCGCTGGAAGCGTGTTCGGCACCCTGTTCGCAATTGCCCTGCTGGGAGGCGTGGTCGCGCCATCGGCAGTTGGCGCCATCGGTGGGCGCTTTGGGGTGCATCACGGAACGGCAGTCCCGCTACTCGGAGCGGTGATGGTTACGCTTCTCGTAGGCGTAGTCCTGCGTCGCGAACCGCGGGCGCGGCAGTCGGAAGTGAAGATTGCCGCAGCAGGCGAATAATTCGGGGAGGGCAGTTTGTTGTCGACCATAATGACAGACCCGGGGACTTCCAATCAGTCACACGTTTTGGCGGTTGACATTGGAGGCACGAAAATTGCCGCTGCCATGGTCAGCCGGCGGGGCAAAATCATGGCCCGCACCACGGAAGCCGTGGATATATCGTCGAAGTCTGGGCCGATTCGGCAGATTCGCAGAATTGCGCGCGAACTGGCGCAAACACCGCGCCTAAAGGAAGTCTTCGCGGCCGGCGCTGTTGCCGTCCCCGGACTGGTGCGCCAGAGCGGTACCGTGTGGGCTCCGAATCTACCCGGTTGGGAACACATGCCTCTTCGCACGAGACTTGAGCGTGCAATGGAAATCCCGTTCGCGGTTGAGAGCGATCGCAATGCTGCGGTCCTGGGCGAGACCTGGATGGGAACGGCGAAGGGCAAGAAAGATGCGGTGGTGCTGATCATCGGCACGGGAATCGGTGCGGGCATCATTGCGGGCGGGCAGATCGTTCGCGGAGCTCACGAACTCTCCGGTTGCGCCGGTTGGCTGGTCGTTAACGATTCATACGTGAACGAGGCACGTCATCTCGGACAACTGGAAGCTTTCACCGCGGGTCCTGGCATCGCCAGAACCGCAGCCAAATTGATCCAGAATGGCGGCAAGGGACTTCTACACGAGTACACCACTCAGATCACCACACGAGAGGTGGCCGACGCCGCGCGCGAAGGAGATCCCGAGGCGATCGCCATCTTTGAAGACGCAGGCAAGATGATGGGACGCGCTGTCGCTAATATCGTCAGCATGTTTGACCCGGAAGTGGTCATCATTGCAGGAGGCATGGCCGCGACCTCCGATCTATTCATGCCATCGCTCACGGCGTCGATGAGGGAGTGGGCGCAGCCGCTTGCGTCACGACAGGTAAGAATTAAAGTCAGTCAGCTGAAGGGTGATGCCAACCTGCTGGGCACGGCTCGTCTGGCGTGGTCACTTACTCCGCGTGTTCGTAAGAAGAAGGCCACAATTCGGTAGCATCGCACCGCGGATTGAGCATGTACGTGGGCAGACCGTTTGTAAATCAAAGGAGAGGCAAGCAGCTTTGAACGGCAAACCAGCCTTAATAGCCCTAGTTGCGCTCGCGTTATCGCTCGGCGCGGAAGCGAAAGATTCGAAGCAGAAAGCTGAGCCATCGAAGGCGCCGGTAGCGGCAGCGGCGAACGTCGAAATCGTCCCTCAGAACCCGCTGCGGCAGCCAACGTTCTTTCCGGTGTCGGTCTGGTACAGCGGCGGCAAGGCTCGTGCCCCCATGCTTTCGGAAATGACGCCGGCTTCGGCAAAGGAGTGGCGCGAAGACCTGCTCACGATCAAGGATCTCGGTTTCAACACTGTCCGCACGTGGACCGAGTGGACGGCGAATGAACCGCGTGAGGGCGAGTACCACTTCGAAAATCTCGATCTGATGCTGAAGTTGGCGCAGGAAGTCGGGTTGAAAGTCATCGTTCAGGTTTACGTTGACTCCGCTCCCGACTGGGTCGGCAAGAAGTTTCCGGATGCCGAATTTCAGAACCAGGCCGGTACCAAGGTCAAATCGCAGGCCGCGCCGGGTTACTGCTTCGATAATCCCGGTGTGCGCAAAGCCATGCTGAAATATTTCGGCGAGGTCGCCAAGCACGCCTCGTCCAGCCCGGCCTTTCATGCCTACGATCTTTGGAGCGAGCCGGCCGTCATGAACTGGGCTTTGCCGCAGTACATGGCCAATCCCCAGTTCTGCTACTGCCCGTACACCATGGCGCGTTTCCGCGAGTGGTTGAAGGAAAAGTACGGCACGCTCGATGCCCTGAACAAGGCCTGGTATCGTACCTTCCAGAGTTGGGACGACGTTGAACCACCGCGCTTCGGCACAATCCTCACGTACACCGATTTCATGGACTGGCGCACTTTTATAGGGGCCAAGATCGCCGAAGACCTGCATCTGCGCAGTCTCGCGGTGAAAGAAATTGATGTGCTGCACCCGACCACCAGCCACGCCCCGAATCCGTCGCCCCTTGGCCGCACCATGGCCGACTCAATGGATGCCTCTGATGATTACCTCATGAAGAATTCGGTCGACTTCTTCGGAACCAGTTTCTACCCGAAGTTGACTTCGCCCGAGCAGGACATGAATCTGGAGCGCCGGGCGCTTCTGATGGACCTGACAAAGTCTATGACTGCCGAGCACGGCTTCTATGTCGGCGAGTTGCAGGGTGGCTACGGTGTTCATGGAATCATCAGCGGCAATCCGATTACGTCCAGTGATCTCGAAGAGTACATGTGGGGCATGGTGTCGCGCGGCGCAAAGGCGATTAACATTTATGCGCTCTATCCCATGAGTACCGGATATGAGTCTCTGGGATATGGCCTCATCAATCTCGATGGCACGGTAACGGAGCGCGCTCGCCACGCTGGACTGATGGCCAAGAAAATCGCCGCCAACCAGGACGTGCTGCTCAAAGCGAAGCCAACTGGGGCAGAGGTGGCGATTGTCTTCAACCCGCTTGTGCCGCTTATGGGCGGCGAGCAGGCGTACGGCGATCGTCGGCAGATGCACCGTGCCGTTGCCGGTTATCACCGCATGTTCTTTGAGCGGAACATCGCTGCGGACATTCCCAGCGCGCGTGAGTTGGATGCAAAGCAGTTGAGTCGCTACAAGCTTGTGATCGTTCCCTATCCGATTCTGCTGACCCGGCAGATGGCGGCAGCTCTCCAGCAGTACGTCGCAGATGGCGGTCACCTGTTTGTCGAGGCGCGCCCGGGCTGGGTTGATGAACAGGGCCATGCGCAGCCCATCCTGCCCGGTTTCGGCTGGGAAAAAATGGCGGGTGTTCGCGAATCGCAGCTGCTTCCAGGTAAGAGATTCGAAGTGAAATGGGGCGATGACACTTTCGCCGGAATGAGCTTCGAAGAGCAGTTCAAGGTGCTTGATCCGCAGGCAAAGCCTGTGGCTACGTTCCAGGACGGTTCCCCGGCGGCTTTCGAGAAGACCTACGGGAAGGGGAGTTTCATCATTCTTGGTACTTTCGCCGGGGAACCCAACCAGATCGATCCGGTGGCGAATAATCCTCTGGCCGAAATCCTAGTCTCCTGGGCCGGCGTTACACGTCCGCAGATGAAGAGTTCCTCCTTCGTCGAATTGCGGACGATGGACGCGCCCAGCGGCAAACTCTTCCTGTTTTTCAATCACGGTGAACAGGCCGCCGATTTGAAGTTCACGTCGGGGCTGTCAAAACCGGCGACTCGCATTAGCGAGATCCTTACCGGAACAACAATAACTCCAACCGGCAACACGCTAAACATCGCCGGAAACATCCCGGCCCACACTGTTCGCGTGTACCGCGTGGATTACTAGTCGTTGTGCACTGATCTTTTTGTCGTCGGCCAATGCCGGCAGAACTCATTCGGAGGAAGTTGTGAGTCTTTATCAATATCAGGAAAGAATTAACCAGATTACCGATGCGATCTGGGCGACTCAGGCAGGAAACATCGAGAAGGCTGCCAGTCTCATGGCCGATTCCATCAGCAAAAAAGGCCTCGTGCACATGTTCGGCAGCGGGCACTCGGTTTTGCCCGTCCAGGACATGTTTCCCCGTTACGGCGGATATCCCGGGTTTCGTCCATTTATGGATATGCGGCTCATGTGGACCAACGTCATTGGGTCCGGAGGCGCAAAGGGCTTACTGTGGCTCGAACGACGCGAAGGCTACGCGCAGGTCATCTTCGAAAACGAACCAATCAGGTCCGGGGATGTAATGTTGATTTTCTCGCACGGCGGACTGAATGCCGCCGGAATCGAAGTCGCGCTGGAAGCCAAGAAGCGGGGATTGAAGGTGGTCGCCGTCACGTCCATGTGCAACTACAAGGTCCGCGAGGCTACGCATTCCAGCGGAAAGAAACTTGCGGATTGCGCCGATGTCGTCATCGACAACTGCTGCCCACCGGAGGACGCGGTCGTTAAGATCAATGGCTGGAAGGCCCCGGTCGCTGCGACTTCAACTGTTGCGACCGTCAATATCGCAATGGCCTTGATCGCGCAGGTTGCAGAGGAATTGTCCAAGCGCGGCATAACGCCGCCGGTTTTCGTATCGCCGAATGTGCCGGGTATCCCGGCCGACAACAACAACAGAGTTTACGAGGAATACGAAAACTCGCTCCGCAGATAAACACAGCTTTGAAGAAAAGGGGCCGCACTAAGCGGCCTCTTGTCGTCTCTGCCTCCATGATCTGAGGTCGCCTTCTCCGTAGACAAACAATTAGGACCGGCAGATTGCCGCCTAGATTCAGCCGATTTCATTTGCCAGTTGGTTCCTTCACTAACAGTACTCTGTCGCCAGAGACGTTCTTCATCTGCTGAACCGTTCCCGACGGCCAGTGGATTTCAACCATGTCTGCGGTAAGGTTTTTGCCAAGGCCGAAATGGACCGGGCCAGCACTTGAAGATGCGTAGCCAGCAGCAGTGGTCATGTGGTTGTACTGAGTACCATCTGGGGTAACAACTTTGATTCGCGCGCCGATTCCGTCCCGATTGCTCTTAGTTCCTTGGAGCTTGATTTCGAGCCAGTGGTTCTTTTCCGGGCTCTCGTTCAACCAGATTTCTGCGGGTGCACTCAGCGCAGTTACGACGACGTCGAGTCGTCCATCCCCGTTCAAATCTCCCACTGCGGAACCTCGATGTCTTGCTGGAGGCCGAGCAGTCAGTCCTGCCTCGCCAGTCAGAGGCAGGAACTTCATGCTGCCCAGGTTTCGAAAAACGGTGTTTGGTTGCTCCACTGCCAAGCGGGGCGCCGACGCGAGAGACTGCACATGGCCGCGTGTCACAAAGATGTCTTTCCATCCATCATTGTCGAAGTCGGCGATGGTTGGGGAATAGCCGCCCATCGTGGCACTCAGCTTTGCCATACCAGTCGTTTCGGTCACGTCCATAAAGCTGCCCTTTCCGGTGTTGCGGTAAAGCGGAAATGTCTCCCCGTCGAGAGCTACAACCACGATATCCGGGTATCCGTCATTGTCCAGATCGCGGAAATCGACCCCCATGCCCGAGATGAAGACACCGTCGTCGCGCAGGGCCACGTTCGTATCAAAGGCAACCTCTTCAAACTTGGCGGCCCCCTTGTTGCGAAAGAAAAAGTTCACCAGTTTGTCATTGGCCACGAACAGGTCCATATTCCCGTCGAGATCGAAATCGGCGGTCGCGGCACCCATGCCTTTGCCTGGATGTGCCCGCAAGCCCGATTCAAGAGAAGCATCTCTGAATGTCCCGTTCCCGTTGTTGATGAACAACTGGTTAGGAGTCGCTTTGTACATTTTCGGGTGACAGTAGTCGCGGTGGCCGTACCCCGTGCACACGGGTTCGTGTTTTCCGTCCCATTTCAGATAGTTGATCACCACCAGATCGAGCAGGCCATCATTGTTCGCGTCTACCCAAACAGCCCCTATGGACCACAGTGGGCCGTACTCCGGATCAACCTTGTCCAGCCCCGCCTTGGCGGTCACGTCCGTAAAGGTGCCGTCTCCATTGTTGTGGTAGAGAGTGTTTCGGTGGACACCGCCGACGAATATGTCCTGGAATCCGTCATTGTCGTAATCGCCAATAGCGACGCCTGTATCGTAGCCAGTCCCTCGCAGACCGGCTTGTTCTGTGACGTCGGTAAAGTGTCCCTTGCCGTCGTTCCGAAACAGGCGGTTGTAGTACTTTGAGGCGCTCTTCTGCAGCGTTTCTATATCCGCACCGTTCGCGAAAAATATGTCCAGGGCGCCATCGTTGTTGTAGTCGAAGACGGCAACGCCCCCGGCCATCGTCTCCGGTGCATGACATTCGGGCGTCTCTGAGCTGTCGAGCCGGAAATCGATCCCGCGATACGTGAAAAAGATGGGGCTTGCTGCGCTCTTTACGGGGCTTTCCACCGTGGCGGGTTGCTGGGGTTCCCCCTCCGGTTTTTGGCCGACGGCTTGGGAACTGGCGAGTAATAAGGTCAGCACGATCCCAAAATGGGCCGGGAGAATATGCATGCCACAGTCCTCGGAACGTCCATGATTGCCAGATTGTAGCCCGTCTGCGGCCCAACGCGCCATCGATGGAGCGATAAGTAAACCAGTTTACTTGTTGACATTCGACCGAGATCAGGTGTACAAACCTCTGCCATACATATGGGACCCGGGCTCTCTTGTCACTAACTCTGTGCGGAGGCAGCTATGGGATGTGTGACCTCAACGACGGGTGTACGAACAAGAAGTAGTACACCATTTCAGATTGTTCTTCTTATTTCCTTCCTGGCGCTTTTGTCAGCCAGTGCATTCGCGCAGGAAGCCACGATTGTCGGTACAGTCACCGATCCTTCGGGAGCGGCGGTTGCCAACGTCAACGTCACCATCAATCACGTTGAAACCGGTACTTCTCGAAAGATCACCACTAACCCCGAGGGGCAGTACGTAGCTCCAAACCTTGGAATCGGACATTACAACATTCGCGTTGATGCGAGCGGTTTCAAGCCGATCGAACAGAAGAATGTGGTTCTGGCAGTCGGCGATCGTGCTCGTTTCGACTTCAAACTGGAGATCGGTACCGCACAGGAACAAGTCACTGTGGAAGCGGGTACCGTCGCAGTTCAGACTGAATCCGGCGAAGTGAGCAACGTCATCACCGGCCAGCAGGTCTCAGCGCTGGCCACCAACGGACGCAGCATCTACACCCTTATCAACCTGACCACCGGATCGTCCAGCTTGCAGGGCGACTTCCAGACCCCAACACCCGTAGGCGGTGACGCGAACGTCAGCTTTAACGGCGCCCGCCAGGGCCACAACATCTACCTGCTCGACGGCGGCGAAAACCTGGACCGCGGCGGATCGGGAACCTTCAGCGTGATGCCTTCGCTGGAATCCCTCGCCGAGTTCCGTACGCTGACCTCAAACTACAGCGCAGATTACGGTCTGTCTTCGGCGGCCACCATGACGACCGTTCTCAAGTCGGGAACGAAAACGTTCCATGCGTCCGCCTGGGAATACCTGCGCAACGACGCCTTAGACGCCCGTAACTACTTCAACCGTACCGGCGACAAAGCCAAGTTGCGTTTCAACACCTACGGTTTCAACGTGGGCGGTCAGTTGCCGTTCGCCAAAGAACACCCCACGTTCTTCTTCTACAACATGGAATGGCGCAGTCTGATTGGAGCTATCACGCGCAATCAAGCTGTTCCGTTCACCAGCACGTACGGTGGGGACTTCACAGGTCACATACCGGCGGATGTCACGCTGAGCAAAGACATCGACCCGGCTGAGACTCCGATTCCGTTATCGGGTTTCCACGTGCCGTGTGCGAGCCAGCTTTCGGCGGCGCAGCAACAGGCGTTCATCAGTGCTGGGATAACCACGTTCAGCACGCCTTTCAACGGCTCCTGTTCTGCCGATCCGAAGAAGCCTCTGAACCAGCAGCCCACGTTTGTGGCATGGCCGACGACCGGTATTCCTGCGGCCTTGCTTAGCGCAAATGCCCAGGCAATGTTGAAGGCAGGCATTTTCCCGGCGCCGACCGAGGGAAATAAGTTCATCGGTGGCGCGAACACTCCCACCAAGGTGCGCGAAGAAATCGTCCGCATCGATCACCAGTTCAGCAGCAAGTTCAGCATCTTCGGCCACTGGATTTCGGAGCAGATCAACCAGGGCTTCGACCAGACCATGTGGAGCGGCGACAACGTTCCGACGGTCGGAAACAACTTCGGCAACCCGTCGTACAGCGCCGTCGTTCACGCCACCCATATCATCAGTCCCACGTTGCTCAACGAAATAGCGTTCAACTACAACGGTAACCGCATCAACATCACGCCGACTGGCGTTTTCGAGGCGCCCAGCGACTTCACGTTTAATCGCGTGTTCAACGGCGACAATCCTCTGAACCGGATCCCGTCGGTTCAGTTGACCAATACGGGCACGAACTACCAGTCGAACTGGGTCCCCTGGAAGAACAAGGCGGACTCTTACCAGTTCCGCGATGACGTCTCTTGGACCAGGGGTAACCACCAGTTCAAGATCGGCGGCAGCTATCAGCTCTATAAGAAGATCCAGAACCTGTTCGCCCCCACGCAGGGGTCGTTCCAGTTCAACGGCTTCTACACGGGCAATGACTTTGCGGACATGCTGCTCGGCTACTCCAACCAGTACCAGGAGAATGCGCTCCAGGACAGCGGTTACTGGAACAACTACTCGCTGGCAGCGTACATCCAGGACAACTGGCGCGTAACTCCGCGCTTGACCCTCAACCTTGGACTGCGCTGGGATGGTGCTCCCCATACATATGAAGCCAACAATCGTATGGCGAACTTCTATCCCAATCTCTACGACCAGTCGAAGAAGCCTATCTTCAACGCTGACGGAACCATCAGCGCCAGCAGTCCCGGCCTGGGTGGCAGTCCGACCGACGTGCTACAGGGTTACCAGTTCTACCTGAACGGCGTCGGCATTTCAGGTAAGAATGGCATCCCGAAGGGTCTCGTCGACGATGCCTGGGCCAACTTCGGACCGCGCGTCGGTTTCGCCTATGACGTGACCGGCCGTGGCAAGACCGTCATCCGTGGCGGATTTGGCACGATGTTTGAGCGCATTCAGGGCAATGACATGTACAACGCCGGCGGGACCGTGCCGTTCAGCTCGCTGGTTACACTGAATAACGTTTACCTCGACAACCCGAAGAAGGGCGTCGCAACGGGAACGGTTATTACCGTTCCGCCTCTGCCGATCCTGGTCAGCGACATCACTGGCCTCAATAAGGACATGTACAAGATGCCGGTCAGCTATCAGTACAGCATCGGCGTCCAGCAGGAACTTGGCGAAAAGTCCGTACTTTCGGTTTCGTATGTTGGCATGCAGGGCCGCCATCAGAACGATTACCGTCAAATCAATCTTCCGGACCAGAGCCTCCTACCAGGTCTTGTCAACGACAAATCGACATTCAACCAGGTGGTCCCGTATCAGGGATTCGGCTCGATCCGTTTAGCGCAAAACGAACAGAACGCACACTACAACTCGCTGCAGACCAGCCTCCATTCCGTGGTGAAGAAAGACCTCACCCTGGATCTGGGCTACACGCTGTCCAGGGCGATCGATCCCTCGACCGGTACCGGCAACGGTATGGACCTCAACAACGTTTCCAACCCGTACGTCGGCTGGAAGTATGACGTTGGTCCGTCTGTGTTCGACCGCACACATGTTTTCTTCGCCAACTTTGTCTACGACCTGCCATTCTTCAGGCACAGCGCGAGCCGTGCCGTGAGGACGGTCGCCGGCGGTTGGCAGGTGTCGGGCATTGTGTCGGTGCAGTCTGGAGCGCCCCTGAACATCACCGTCAGCGGCAACAACGTTTCCAGTGTGTTGACAAACACCGGAAATCGTCCTGACCTGGTCGGCGACATCAAGTACCCGCACACGGTCGATCAGTGGTTTGACCCGTCAGCTTTCGCCGCTCCCGCGGCCGGCACCTGGGGCAACCTCGGTCATAACGCATTGCGCGGTCCTGGCCGTCACAACTGGAACATGTCGCTCTTCAAGAGCTTCGTGTTCAGTGAAACGCGTGGAAGCCGGCTCGAGTTCCGTGCCGATGCATTCAACGTGTGGAACCACACGCAGTTCCGGGGCGACATCCAGGGAGGTGGTATCAGCACTGCTCTGGGTAATACTGACTTCGGCGCAATCACCTCTGCCTTTGACCCAAGGACGTTGCAGCTTGGGATGAAGCTGGTGTTCTAGCGACTTAACTCTGTTTATTGCCTCCCGCTCGCCCCGTTCGCATCCACAATGCGGACGGGGCATTTTGTTTCATTTAGCCACTGAACATGCAGGGTAGAATGGGGCGTATAACAGGACTCGCTTCGATGCGGACTAACTTCCAATATCTACTCGTGCTCGGGGTCCTTTGTGCTGCTGCGGCCGCACAGTCAATTACTCCTGCAGATGCCATCGCTCTAGAGAGGGAGGGAAGGTTCACGGAGGCCGCTGAAGCATGGCGTGGCGTCATCAAACAGAACCCGTCCGATGCTGGAGCGTATGCAAGCCTCGGCGTAGTCCTCTCGAGACTCGAGCAGTATAAGGAGGCAGCGGGTGCGTATCGGAAAGCTCTTTCTCTTAACCCGAAGCTTTCGAGTATCCAGCTGAATCTCGGTCTGGCGGAATTCAAACAGGGGCGTTTTCATTCTGCGACCGGCCCGCTCATGGCCGCGGTAGCGGCCG
>JAEZPW010000391.1 GCA_023441255.1 Acidobacteriota bacterium | reverse complement strand
ATCCTGGTGTCTGGCTTCGTCTCGCTCAGCCTTACGCCCATGATGTGCAGCCGCTTCCTGAAACCGCCGAAAGAGAACCACAATCGGGTGTACGCCGCGTCGGAACGGTTCTTCGACGCCATGCTGCGCGGCTACGACTGGAGCTTGAAGAAGGTCATCGCGCATCGCGTCACGACCATGGTCGTTTCCGGCCTGGTTCTCGTCGGCACGGTTTACCTTTTCATCGTCATTCCCAAGGGCTTTCTGCCCAACGAGGACATGAGCCAGATCTTCACCATCACGGAGGCGCAGCAGGGCATTTCGTTCGAGAGCATGAAGCAGCACCAGCTTGCCGTGGTCAAGGCTGTGCTCGATTCGCCCAGCGGCAAATACCTGCAGAACTTCATGTCCTCGGTCAGCAACAGCAACCAGGGCCGCATGTTCATCCGCATGGTGCCGCGCAAGGAGCGCCCGCCGGTCGACAAGATCATTCAGGATCTTCGCCCTTACGCTAACAGCGTTCCCGGCATCGCGTCCTTCATGCAGAATCCGCCGCCCATTCGCATCGGCGGCCAGCTGACTAAATCGCAGTACCAGTTCACGCTGCAGAGCCCCGACCAGAACGAGCTCTACGCGTACTCGCCAAAGCTTGAAAACGAGATGAAGAAGCTTAACGGCTTCCAGGACGTCACCAGCGACCTGCAGATCAAGAACCCGCAGCTGAACGTTGAGATCGATCGCGACAAAGCTGCGGCGCTTGGACTGACGGCGAACCAGATCGAAGACGCCCTGTACACGGCTTATGGCCAGCGCCAGATTTCGACCATCTACGACCCGACCAACGCGTATCGCGTGGTCATGGAAGTCGAGGATCAGTACCAGGCTGACCCGAACGCGCTCTCCATGCTGTACGTGCGCTCAGACTCGGGAAATCTGGTGCCGATCAATACGGTTGCGAAGCTGACCAAGAACCTCGGCCCGCTTTCCGTGAATCACCTCGGCCAGTTGCCGGCCGTCACCATTTCGTTCAACCTGCGCCCGGACGTTTCCATCGGCGAGGCGGTCAACGAAGTGAATCGACTCGCTCGCCAGATATTGCCGGATACGATCACGACCAGCTTCCAGGGCACCGCGCAGGCGTTCGAGTCCTCATTCCGCGGACTCGGCCTGCTGCTCATCATGGCCATCCTGGTCATCTACATCGTGCTCGGCATTCTTTACGAAAGCTTCATCCACCCGCTCACGATTCTGTCAGGATTGCCGGCTGCCGGCTTCGGCGCTTTGCTGACGCTTGAACTGTTCCGTCTGCCGTTCTGGCCGATGGAATGGCGCGTCACCGACTTGAACATTTACGGTTTCGTCGGACTCATCATGTTGGTTGGCATCGTGAAGAAGAACGCCATCATGATGATCGACTTCGCCATCGCGGCCCAGCGCAACGAAGGCAAGTCGCCTGCTGATGCCATCTACGAAGGCGCGTTAGTCCGCTTTCGCCCGATCATGATGACCACCATGGCCGCCCTGATGGGCACGCTGCCCATCGCGCTGGGCATGGGCGCCGGCGCCGAGTCGCGCCGTCCGCTCGGTCTCGCCGTGGTCGGCGGACTGCTGTTCTCCCAGTTGCTCACGCTCTACATCACGCCGGTGTTCTACACCTACATGGAGGGCTTCCAGAACTGGATCAATCGCACCTTCCGCGGCAAAGCCGAAGAGGTCTCGGTCCCCGAAGTCGAAGTCGGCAGGGAACTGGTGCGCACGGAAAAGTAGGTAAAGCAGTAGTGTGGGGACGGGGCTGTGCCCCGTCCCGAACTTTTTGTCTGGCCCCCCAGTGCTCAGGGCAAGTTTACTGATCCGACACGACCCTCCCCCACCACCGCCTTTTCCAGCTAAATCTTACCGTTTACAACACTTAAATCTGACGCGAGATCTAGCCGGTATCCGACTGGATCGGGACTGTTGGTGAAATCAGTAGTGCGCGCTGGTTTACCTTCTGGTTACTGAATTCCGAGCGCAAGGACTGTCACCGGGTCTTTCTGTCTGGAGTTGTGGAACGAATTTATCAGGGAATTGCCAATGGCCAACATGAGCTCCTGAAAATTAACGATTTCAGAACAAAAGGTCCCGCAGAGCACGCATGAGGGGCTGAGGATTCATGAACGGATGTCTCAACTTGATATAGGGAGTCATAAGCGCTGTTCGCGCCAACGATCCTCGTGTACGGTTGGTATGCAATGTTGGCACGCATGGCGTATTCCTACGTTCGTCTTCTGCTGGCGTTGGAGGTGCTGCTCTTCGCACTTTCACTGCTACTGCACATCACAGTGCTCATTGTCGGGGTAGATGGGAAATACGAGCTATACGGCCGGATCTTGGGCGGCGTCGCGATTGTTGTTGGAATTTGTGCCTTTGCGTTCATAAACGACTCACTGATGTGGATGGGCCAGATAAAAACCTGCCCGAGATGGATGTGGAGAACCGCTTTGGCGCTTAGCCTATATGCGATATGTATTTGGTTAGTGCAATTCCTCCTTCTCCACGATGCCCCAGACGGCTCAATGGCAATAGTCATATCCGCCTTTCCAATTCCCCTCAATGCAATTAGCTGTTGTGTTCTTTACCCTGTCTTAAGGCGACGGGTCCTCAGCGATTGGCAAGTCGTTAAGCGTGCGCGAAATTCGACGATTTTGTTTGCGCTCATCGCCGCGACATTTCTTGTATATCGCGCTGGATACCTGCCAGGACGGGCAGTGCACCCAGCCGAAATACCTCAATAGCTGTCGAGAACGGTAGCTGAAAAAGCGCTATATTCCAGGTCGCGAATGTTAGTCTTGCTCCCATCCTCCCGCGGAGGCATTTCGTTGAGACTCGCCGCTACCGCAGTGATTTTCGTCGCTCTGTTACTGGCAACGCCGGCGCACGCGCAAGACCTGGCCGCGCAAATCGAAGCCATGTTCCAGCCCTATGCCGGCCAGGACGCGCCCGGCATGGCGGTCATCGCGCTGCGAAACGGTAATGTCGTGTTCCGCGGCGCTTACGGTCTTGCCGAGCTCGAGCGCCGCACGCCGATCACTGCGAAGACCGATTTTCGCCTAGCGTCGTTGACGAAAGAGTTCACCGCGATGGCGATCATGCTGCTGGCGCACGACAACCGCCTTCGCTATGACGACCCCATCACGCGCTTCTTCCCGGAGTTCCCCGCATACGGCCGACAGATCACCGTGCGGCATCTGCTGAACCACACCAGCGGACTGCTCGACTACGAAGACATCTACGCAGAGCAGACGCGCGGCCTCCCCGAGGACAAGATTCCGCAGATTCACGATGACCAGATCCTGCGCATGATGGAGAAGCAGACGGCCACGAAGTTTCCTCCCGGTACCCGCTGGGAGTACAGCAATACCGGTTATGCGCTGCTGGCCATGATCATCGAGCGCACTTCGGGCCAGACGTACCCCGAGTTTCTCCGCGATCGCATTTTCCGGCCGTTGCACATGGACAACACCGTCGCTTACGTAAACGGCAGGAATACTGTCCCGAACCGCGCCTTCGGATACAGGCGGTCAAAGGACGGCAAGAGCTGGGAGTTTTCCGACCAGAGCCCCACTTCGGCGGTGCTCGGCGACGGCGGCATCTACACGAACATCGAGGACATGGCGAAGTGGGATGCGGGCCTGTGCAATCACACGCTCCTCAGCGCGGCCGAGATGCACGCAGCGATCACGCCCGTGCCGCTGGCCGCGAAAGGTCCGCACGACGAACCCGCCCAGTACGGATTCGGCTGGTTCGTCGATCCATACAAGGGACATCAGCGCATGTGGCACTACGGCGAGACCTGCGGGTTCCTCACGTCTATCCAGCGCCTCACCAACGAGAGAATCACCGTGATCGTTCTGGCGAACAGGATCGATATCGACCCGGGAGCGCTTGCCTTGAAAGTCGTCGATCTGATGCTCCAGACCCCAAAGTAACCCGGCTTGATGGGCCACCGTCAGTACGCAGTGTGGGGGCGGGGGGGTGGCCCCCCCCCCCACGTAAAAGCGGGCGGGGGGCA
>JAEZPW010000324.1 GCA_023441255.1 Acidobacteriota bacterium | reverse complement strand
CGGCCGGAAGCTGACGACCGCCGTGGGCGAAAGATCGTTCGGCTCCGCAACTACGTTGGTCGAAGCCGATGCGAGCAGACCGGATTGGCCGTAGGCGTTTACTGTGATCTTGTGGTTGCCGCGGAATATCTTCAGCCCGGTGTTGACCACGTCGGAGTCGATCACATAAGCCTGCTGGCCGTCGATCATCACCTGCATGGTCGAAACCGGAGCGCTCGTGTTTGCCGTAGCAACAATCGAGGACGGCCAATTGACGACCGCGCCGTTGCCGGGCGTCGAAATCGTAACGCCACCGGCGAGCGGTTTCACTGACACCTTGTTCACCGCCACGGCGCTTGCGCCAACGTTGTCGGTCACCGTAGCTGTGACGAGATAGACACCGGGCGCGGCATAGGTGTGAGTGGCGCTTGTGCCGCTCTGCACGGTGCCGTCGCCGAAATCTATCGAAGAGCCAGCGATGCTGCCGTCGGGATCGCTGGAACCGGAAGTCGAAACCGTGAGCGTCAAGTCCTTGGGCGTGGAGAGCGACACAGATATCTTCGGGGGCTGATCGCCCGGGTGAATCGTGAGTACCGGCGACATCTTGTTTTGAATGCTGGGACGGCCGACGGCCTTGACGAAAAACATGTAATTGGTCTGGGAGAGCTTGAGCGACGACAGATCGAAAGAGTGGTTGCCGGCGGCAACGTCGGCCACCTTGGCCAGGTTGGAGCCGTCCTGCGAGGCGAAGATCGTGTAATGGTCGACGGTGCTCTCGTTTCCGCCGGCGACAGTCCAGTTCAGCGTATTGCCCGAGCTCGATGGCGTCACATAAACACAGTTATCGATGCCCGGTTCTATGGCGGTTCCCTCCTCGTAGTCGTTCCAGGTGACGATCTGGAGTGCGTTCAACTGTTTGCCTGACGAAAAGAACTTGCCGATATCGGAGAACGTCGCCAGCCACGTCTGACCACAGCGCTGGTTGATGACGCGGTTCGTACTCCATGGGGCGATAGTGTCGTTGAAGCCCTTGTAAGCTGACCCGAAGGCCGCACGCGATGTCGAAACGGCTTGCTTGTAGAAGGATTCCTGGGCACCCAATTGAGGATCGAACGGATCGCCGTTGCTCAGGTCCACCCATGCAAAGGCCCCGTTGGCCTGCGACTCGTTGAAACCTTCGTTCTCGCGGAACATGAGGGTGAACTGCGGCAGAGAAGCGACGGCGCGCTGCCAATCGATATACCAGGCATTCACGCCGAAGAAGAGGATGACCGGTTTACCGTTCACTTTTGTATACGCGGGAGAAGAAGTGAATTGCGTCCCGGCGTATTGCACGTCGCTGATCAACTGGTCGGTAACATCGCAACCGTTGCGTTCGGCTGCCGCCAGCAGGGCTCCAACGTCCTCCATCACGGCGAACTCGAAACCGGAATGCGCTTCTGCCTCCTTCTGAAGAAGCTTGGTCGCGTTATTCACGCGTGTGGCTCCGGTACTGACACTGCCGTCGCCGAACCAGTCCATGATCGCTCCTTGAATGCCGCGGCTGACCATGTCCTCCACCTGCCGATGCACCTGGGCGGCATCGTCAGATTGGTAGCCCACATCCACGTGTTCCGGACCGCCGAACCAGCCTTGCAGGGCAGCGTAGATCTTCGTATTCGCACCGCTGTAGAGCAGCGAGTGGCTATCGACTTTGCTGACGTTGCGGCCTGCGGGGTTTCCGTTCGACTGTCCCTGGAACGAATCTGCTGCGCTGGTATTGTTCCCGGTCTCCGCCTGCAGCGTAGTCGTAGGTGTCAGGGGAGCGCCTCCGGTGGGAATTGGCGGGCCGCTCGGGTTGCCGCCTCCATTCCCGCCGCCATTCTCGTTGCTGCTGCTGACGCCGCCGCAGGCAACGAGAGTACCCAGGAGGAAAACACAGGCGAGCAGAGCCGCACCGGAGCTGAAACCGCGAAACGTCTTGCATGGTAGGCCGTTCATAAGAACCTCGACGCCGGGCAGGAAAGAGGGGAGCCACGCCTGCGGCACATCGTTGCGAGCTTATGTTGAGCTTGCTTCAGATTGCGATGCGCAGGACGCGCAAACAGATAGCATCTGCCGTAGGCTTTACCAAATGGACCGGGCAATTGGTAGCGCAGACGATGTCCTAACGCAGTCCGATGTACTTGCGCAGCCACTCATGGCGATCTTCGAGGGCTTTGGGATCGTTCAACTCGTGTCCAGTGTCGTACCAGAATTCTTCTTTCGGGCGCGCCGCCGCATCAAAGTAGCCATCCATCGATTCCTTGTCGAAGTAGCGTTCGTACCGTGCGAACTGGAAGAGCAGGGGAATGCGCGAGTGCGGCACGTAGCGAACGGCGTCTAGCACGCCCACCAAGGCGAGATAGTTCTCAATCGTCGGCAGCGGCGTCTTCGCGCGCATAGCGGCGAGATCGGGATCGGGGTTGCGCAGGTATATGTCGGCGGCCGAGCGAACGCCCCCCATCAGGATCGCGGTCTTCAGGCGCTTGTCGATTGCGGACAGAATAGCTCCCCACTGCGCGCCATAGCTGTGCCCGACGTAGGCTATGCGTTTCGGATCCACGTCACTCCGCGAAGCCAGCAGATCGAGACCGCGCCGCAGGTCAACCACGGCCTGTATTTCGGTGTCGCGATCGTGCTCGGGTTGCTCGACGCCGTTCGACAGCGGCACGCGCCACGGCGCCGGACGCACCCAGGGATAGTCGATCATCAGCGAAACCGCGCCAAGCTTGCCGTACATGATTGCCTCAGGCAGGAACTCGGTGCGATTGCCCGGCCCCCAGTGCCCGAAGAGTATCGCTGGATGCGGGCCTGGCTGATCTGGCACTACCAGAAAGCCTGTTACGCGCCCGCCCTTGGGGCTGGCATAGCTTATGTCGCGTATCGTGACGCCTTCCTTGCGGTCGATGATCTGCTCGCGAAAATCCAGCGGAGCCCGTTGGTCATAATCGAACAGACGCACGAGCTGCTTGAAGTCGGGCGCGGGCTGCGAAGGAATGTTCTGCGCCAAGGCGCAGCCGCACAGGACGAACAAGCATGAGCGGAGAGCGCGTAATGCGAGTTTGTGTGGGCACGGGGCTCTGCCTCGTCCCGAACTGAGTAGCAATGCGAACACTCCGACCCGCGAGGGCGCGAGCATTTTACCCAAAACGCGAGACCCGCTGCTCACTACCGAATTTTCATCGGTTGCCGCCCAGCCATGCTCCGGTAACGTAGCCGAGGGTGCCCCCGACTACGATATCCGAGGGGAAGTGTTTCAGCGCGGCCACGCGCAATAGGCTCACGCCCGTGGCGGCGCCGTAAGCTGTCCATTTCACCCAGCGTTTCTGCGGGTATTCATGGGCGAGCGCGCTGGCGATCGCCCAGCTGGTGGTGGCGTGCCCTGACGGAAACGACTTCCCGCCATGCCAGAACCGCCCTTCGCCAGTTCCGGTGGTCGGGTACTCGCGGTTGAAGGCAGCCTTCAGGACAAGGTCTGCCGCGAGCCCGTATCCGGCGGCTTCCATGGCGGCGAAACCGGCACGACGCGCGTGACTGCGATCCCCGGTGCAGCCCGCCAGGTAGGTGAGAGCGGCAGCCCCGAATTGCGTGCCCAGCAGGATATTCGAAGCGTTGTCCGCAGCCGTCGTTCCTGAACCCCGGTCGAACTGGCGCGCCGCGTGGACATCAACGGCCTCGATGAGCACGATGGTACTGACGGCGACCGGCACCTCCCACTTGAGGTTACTCGGGCTGACTATCGCCGCGGGCAGACGGCGGAGCCCGGTGGCGTAATGGCGGGCGTCGCTGCCAAGCTGGCGAACGGTAGCGCCGGCGCAGCCGCGTTTCTCCTCGTCGGGTACAGACTGCGGAAATGCATCGGCCGGGTACGCGACCGCTTTTTCGACAGACCAGTGGGTGGTCGTGAACGGCGACGCCTGTTGCGCAGCGGCAGGCAACGTGAACGTCGCCAGCAAAATGACTAGACGAAGCCAGAGGACCCTTCGGTCACGAACGAGCATGGCTTTGAGTATACGAGCACTAGCGACGGGAAATTGCGGCGGAGGCGCCTCAAACTGATATCCTTTTACAGAACAGCTATGCGCAAGTCACTTGCCTTTGCGGCGATGCTGGTTGGGGTCTTTGACTCCGCCTATCTCACCTGGGCCTACACATCTCCTTCTCATCGCATGGTGTGCACTGGCGGCGGCTGCGATCTGGTGCGCAGCAGTCCCTATGCATACCCGTTCGGCGTGCCCCTGCCGATTCCGGGGCTGGTCTTCTACGTGCTGCTCACGGTGCTTGCACTGGTCGATGCGCACCGCCCCTCGCGAGCGCTCTGGAGAGGCATTGCCATTCTGTCGGGCGCGGGCGTGCTTTTTTCCGCGTGGCTCACCTACCTCGAAGCGTTCGTCATCCACGGCTTCTGTACGTGGTGCGTAATACAGGCCATTTGCGTCCTGATCATCTTCGTTTTGGCGCTGAGCGTTATGCGCTCGCCGGAACCAGAGCAGGCGTCCCCGGCCGGCACCACACCTCCCCGAAGATGGCCTATCGTGCAATACGTTATGCTCGCCGTCGCGGTCGTCGCCGGAGTTCCGGCAATGTATGCGCTGACGAAAAATGCCTCCACGCCGCCGGCGACTGCGGTTGTGGCGACCAAAGATGCGGGCAAACTCATCCGGCCCGATTCGCACTGGACCGGCAATCCCGACGCGCCTTTGACCATCGTCGAGTTCGGCGACTTCCAGTGCCCGTCCTGCGGCGTTGCCGAGCGCACCAACCGCGCCATTCGCGATCAGTTCGGCAAAGACGTGAAGTTCGTGTTCCGGCAGTTCCCACTCAAGATGCACGCCTTCGCCTTCCAGGCCGCGAAGGCCGCCGAGTGCGCTGGCCAGCAGGACAGGTTCTGGCCCATGGCAGAGACGCTCTACACCAACCAGACCGACCTGACCGCCCCGTCCTTGAAGCGCTACGCGGGCGCGCTCGGACTGGACCAGCAGAAGTTCGATGCCTGCTTGGAAGATCCGGCGATCAGCGAACGCATCGATCGAGATGTTGCTGACGGCACCGCCCTGGATGTTCACGCCACGCCAACGTTCTTCCTGAACGGGAAGAAAATCGAAGGCGGACTCAACCTGATGGAAGTCGCCGGCGCCATCAGCGCCGCCAAGCGGGGCGAGTTGTCGCCACAAAATTCGACGGACGAGAAAGTGCCGCAGGCGCAGTCGTCCGAGAGTGAGAAGACAGCAGCACAAAGCAACACTGCGTTGGCTGCAGCGGCGGATTCGAAGAAGCAAAAGTCGAACGGCGAACCCGAGCAGCGAGCGGCACAAGGATCGCAAGCTTCCCGGCAAGGTCAAGTGAAGGTCGGTTCAACTCAGCAAAGTCCGCAGTCGAACCTAGCGACCGGTTCGCTGGCGCTCGGCGGCGGACAAAGCGGCGGCAGTCCCTTCACCACGCCGAACGCTTCGAGCCCGTTTGTGCCATGCGGCCTGAATGAGAAGCCGGTACAGGACCCGCCGATGATCCACACGGCCGAAATGCGCAAGATGTTCGAGGACAAGTCGGCCGTGTTCGTCGACGTGCGCGGCAAGGCAGCCTACAAGGAAGCGCATATTCCGTCGGCCGTGAACGCCACCATCGATCAACTCGAGAAGAAGATCCCTCCTGAGCTGCCGAAGAACAAGCCGGTTGTGCTCTACGAAGCCGGGGGCGCCGATGATTCGTGCACGACCAGCAAGACGGCCGGTCGCATCCTGATGCAGAACGGCTTCAAAGAAGTGAAAGTGTTCAAGGAAGGTCTGGAAGGCTGGAAAAAAGAAGGTTTGCCCGTCGCGCAGTGAACACTGAACCGCAGAAACATTGAAACGCAGAGGACGCGGAGGAAATAGGAAGAAGATAGAAAAACGCTGCTGAATCGCGCTCGTCAGCTATCGAGGAACTCTCGCCTCCAGGAAATCCAGAACACCCTCGGTTGCAACTGTGTTGCTGCGAAAATCGCAGATTGCAGATTGGCTGAAGTCAGATCTGCGACCCACCCGATCTGCGATCTGACTTCGTTTTCCTCTGCGCTCTCCGCGTCCTCTGCGGTTCAATGTTTCTCAAGCGGTCACCAGCGAGAACGCTTCCCGTGCTGCCGCGATGGTGTCCTCGACGTCCTTCTCCGTGTGCGCTGCGCTGAGGAACGCCGCTTCGAACTGAGACGGAGGCAGCCATACGCCGGCTTCCAGCATGTTCCGGTGGAACTTGCCGAAGGCTGCTGTATCGCACTTCGCGGCAGAGTCCCAATTGGTCACCGGTCCATCACAGAAGAACCACGTAAACATCGAACCCACCCGATTCGCCGTCACCTTGAACCCTGCCTCCTTTGCAGCCTGCATGATGCCGCTCACCAGCGCGGCCGAGTTGGCTTCCATGCGGCTGTAGATCTGCGGGTTATCGCGAAGCTGGCAGAGCGTGGCCAGACCTGCGGCCATCGCGAGCGGGTTGCCGCTAAGGGTGCCAGCCTGGTACACCGGTCCGAGCGGTGCGACCTTGTCCATGATCTCCGCAGGCCCCCCGTACGCGCCAACCGGCAGTCCGCCGCCGATAACTTTTCCCATGGTCGTCAGGTCCGGGATGATGCCGTAGAGTTCCTGGGCTCCGCCGTAGGCGACACGAAATCCGGTCATCACTTCATCGAAGATCAGCAGCGCCTTTTCGCGCGCGGTGATGATGCGCAGCGAATCAAGATAGCCCTTCTGGGGCGGGACGCAGCCCATGTTGCCCACAATTGGCTCGACGATGACACAGGCAATCTGGCCCTTGAACTTCGAGAAGGCTTCCTCGACTGCGTTGACGTCGTTGTAAGGCAGAGCCAGGGTGTAGTGCGCGAGCTCGTCCACCACGCCTGCCGACCCGGGGATGCCGAGAGTGGCTATGCCACTGCCGGCTTTGACGAGCAGCGAATCGGCGTGGCCGTGGTAGCAACCTTCAAACTTCACGATGTACTTGCGATTGGTGAACCCGCGTGCCAGCCGGATGGCCGACATGGTCGCCTCCGTGCCGGAGCTCACAAATCGCACTTTTTCGCACGACGGAAACGCCTTCGTGACCTCTTCCGCAAGGTCGACTTCCGCCGGAGTGGACGCGCCGTAGCTGGCGCCGTTGCGCGCTGCCTGAACGATAGCTTCAACCACGCTCGGCTCGGCATGGCCCAGAATGAGCGGTCCCCACGAGCAGACGTAGTCGATATAGCGATTGCCGTCAGCGTCCCACATCTGCGCTCCCTCGCCGCGGACAATGAACGGGGGTTCGCCGCCTACAGCCCGGAATGCGCGCACGGGCGAATTGACGCCGCCAGGGATAACGGCTTCGGCTCTTTCCTGCAGCTTGCGGGACTTTTCCAGGTTTCGGGCCATATACACTCCTCGCATTTCGTTCGACCGCAGCTCCGTCATTCGCCGGTGTGCACCGGCCCGGAGCAACACAGGCGGAAACGAACATGATACCAGCGGAGCGCCACAGGCATTCCGCACCTCCAGAGTACGCGGGTGGTCGTCCCCGGAGTGGTTGACGGGGATGCAGGCGGAGTTTTCTTGTCACCGTGTCGAAAGGGCGTGTCCCGTTGCGGGCTAACGCACATGGTTATCTGCTGTAAATCACATTCTTCGTCGATATGTTGGGTGTAATCTGTTCGCGAGATTATCAAGAGCCGGGGGAGGCATTTGCCAGCCGTTTCTCCCGGCCGGGAATAGAGCGGCACCGTTATGGGCAAGCACATTATTGCTACTAAGAATGATTTGGGCTGGATGTTCCTTACCGGCCTCGGGATCGGACTCACTACGATCGGGTTCATCAGGCTGATCCGCAACCGACTGACGCTGCACGAAGCCATGGTCCTGCTGCAGCAGGAAGACAATGCCGGCATGCCGGCGTATACCCGGAGCCTCAATCGCCTTGCCGACAAGCTGGGCATGGAAGATGCGGCGGAGTTGCGCGAGCGCTGGCACAAAACGCGCAAGCCACTGGCGCGTTCCGCTTCGGCATGCAAGTAGTCTGGGGTCGAGCTGCACGCCGGTTTTGCAAGGCTGCACTCACAATTCCGGCTAAGCCCCTACTGACTCGACCACCACATCCGGCGGATGTAGCGCCTGCCGGGCGCTCATCCGCCTTTATTGTCTCTCCGCTGAACTTCCCATAATGGCAACGAGCCCGCCCCCGCTCGTATTCATTTTTTCGTTCCATTGCTTCCCCGCCGTTCATCGCGGGTAGACTGTTCCCACTTGCCCGGTCCGCACTACTCCGAGGGCACCGTGCCCTCTGCACAATTGAAGGAGTTTCGCCATGACCGAAATCAACGTCGTGGACGCCATCAAGGAGATGAACGAGAGCTTCGCTTCCTGCCTTCGGCGGGGAGATGCGCGCGAACTGGCAAAGCTTTACTCGGAAGACGCGATGCTACTGCCCCCCGGCAGCGACTTCGTTGAGGGCCGAGACGACATACAGGCGTTCTGGAAAGGCGTTATGGACGTCGGCATATCGGGCGCACAGCAGGATACCGTCGAGCTGCACGATTTCGGCGGTATGGCCCTCGAGATTGGTACGTACAAGCTGTTTGCCGGTGAAGCAGTCGTCGATTCAGGAAAGTACCTCATCGTGTGGCGACACGAGGACCTTTCCTGGAAGCTCTACCGCGACACGTGGAACACCAATGCCGTGACGGCCAGGGCTGCTACTGCCTAGCTACGTCTGCCGCAAGAGAACGCCGGGTCGGAGACCCGGCGCTACACCTACAGTGGGGCTGCCGGGGTGGAGCTGCCGGGGTGGAACTGCCTCCGGAAGCGATTGTTCTCTCAACGCACTTTCCACTTCGAAGCCAGCGCCGAAAGCTTGTCCTGCATGGAAGGTGCGGCCGGTGGCGCCAGACGCTTCTGCTGCGGCTTGGCAGCCGGTTCCTGAAGTGCCTTCATTGAGAGGGCGATGCGCTTTGTCCTGGCATCGGCACTCAGGACTTTTACCTTAACGATCTGGCCGGCCTTCACCACCTCTGACGGATCCTTCACGTATCGGTTCGAAAGCTCGCTGATGTGCACAAGTCCGTCCTGGTGCACGCCGATATCAACAAAAGCACCGAACTTGGTGACGTTCGTGACGACGCCTTCCAACACCATGCCGGGCTGGACATCGCCGATTTCGCACACCTGCTCGTTGAAGCTTGGCGCGACGAACTTGTCTCGCGGATCCCGCCCCGGCTTTCGCAGTTCCTCGAGTATGTCGTTGAGCGTGTAAGTTCCCGCAGAAAGTTTGCTGCGGTCCACTTTCTCGAGCAGCTCAGGCTTTTTGATCAGCTCGTCAATCGGCGTCCCGAGTGCCTGCGCGATCTGCTCCACCAGGTGGTACGACTCGGGGTGAACAGCGGTGGAGTCGAGCGGGTTGTCGCCGCCGCGAATGCGCAGAAACCCGGCCGCTTGCTCGAACGTCTTCGGTCCGATCCCTGCAACGTCCCTGAGTTGTGCCCGGGAATGGAAGCGGCCGTGTTCGTCGCGATATCTCACGATGTTAATGGCCGTGCGTTCGTGCACGCCGGCCACGTAGCGCAGCAGCGTCCACGAAGAAGTGTTCAGGTCCACGCCAACGCGGTTCACACAGCTCTCGATCACGTTCTCCAGCGACTGCTGCAACTGGCGCTGATCCACATCGTGCTGGTACTGGCCCACGCCGATGGACTTCGGATCGACCTTCACCAGCTCGGAAAGCGGGTCCTGCAAACGCCGGGCGATGGAGATGGCTCCGCGGACGGTCAGGTCAAGATCGGGGAACTCCTGCCGCGCCACGTCCGAAGCCGAGTAAACGCTGGCGCCAGACTCGCTCACCGTGACGGAAAAGATGCCGTCGATCTTGCGCTCGCGCAGGAATTCGCGCACGAAAGCATCGGTCTCGCGCGAGGCCGTGCCATTGCCGATGGCGATGGCGCGCACGTTGTGCTGCCGCAACAGCGCCTCAAGCTTGCGTCCTGCTTCCTCGGCCTCGTTCTTCGAGCGGTGCAGGTATATGACGTCGTTCGCAAGGAACTTGCCGGTCTCGTCCACCACGGCGATCTTGCATCCGGTACGCATGCCCGGATCGATGCCGAGCACGGATATCGGTCCGGCGGGCGGCGCGAGCAGCAGGTGCTGCAGATTTTCTTTGAACACGCCAATGGCCTCGGCGTCGGAGCGCTGCTTCAGCTCGAAGCGGATCTCGCCTTGTATGGAAGTGTTCAGCAGCCGGTGCCACGAGTCTTCGATTGCAAGTTCAAGCTGCGGAGTCCAGTCGCCGGCCTGCCGCAGAATCTGCGAGCGCAGCAGGCTGATCGCACGCTGCGCGTCCAGTTCAATCAGGAAGATCAGGACGTTTTCGTTTTCGCCTCGACGGATCGCCAGCATGCGGTGTGACGGGATCGTCTTCACCGGCTCGCGATACTCGTAGTACATCTTGAACTTCTCCTGCTCGTCCACCGCGTCCGTCGCCTTCCGGCTGACCACCATGCCTTCGTCGAACATCAGCTGCCGGAGCCCTTTTCGGAGGTCGGCATCTTCGCTGATCATCTCAGCCACGATGTGGCGTGCGCCCTCCAGCGCCTCGTCCACCGAGGTGACGCCCTTCTCGGCGTCGACGAACGTGGCCGCGAACGTGTCGAGGGGAGTGTCGGTTGGTTGTTGCACCCACAAGTATTGCGCCAGCGGCTCCAGTCCCTTTTCGCGCGCGATAGTGGCTTTGGTGCGCCGCTTGGGCCGGTACGGGAGATACAGGTCTTCCAGTTCGCTCTTGTCCAGCGTGGCTTCGATGCGGGCCTTTAGCTCATCAGTGAGCTTGCCCTGCTCTGCAATGGAGGTGAGGATGGTCTCGCGGCGGGCCACCAACTCGCGGAAGTATTCCGTCTTCTCCTGTATGTCGCGGATCTGGGTTTCGTCGAGATTGCCCGTCGCTTCCTTTCGGTAGCGCGCGATGAACGGGACCGTGCCACCTTCGTCGAGCAGTTCGATCACGGCCACAAGGCCGCGCATGGGAATGTTGAGGGTCTGGGCAATGTGCAGCAGGATTTCTGGCGAAAGGGTCTTCAATTCACTCATGGCCGTAACACGCCCATCCTAACCGGAACGCGAGCGAATGTCTGGTTGAGAAAACATGCGGGATGGTGTAGGCGCGGACTCAGCTACAGGCCTGCAACTCTGCATTCAGCAGGGAAGAAGTCGTGAGACGACAGATTGCGGGCTGTCCAGGGAAGCGCACGATGGTCTCCGCGGGCCTTCACCAGCTTTCGATTCGCGCTGACGCCCTGTTACCGCGACGGCCCCGCGACATCTAATACAACATGAGCAAGTCAAGCAAGCTGAAGCGGTTACGGCTGGTCAACACCACTGTCGGTGTGCTCTTCGCCGCGGCTACCGCTGCCGTCATGTCGTATTTTTTCCGCGGAACCTACCTGAGTTCGATCGTGCCACTGTTGTTCGTTGGACTGGTCACGCTGGTCGCGTTGCAATTCGGTGTGGCCGCCGGCGTCCTCGGGTGCGTGGTGTCGGCATTGATCTTTGCCCTGTTCCTCCTCCACCCGGTCGGTTCGGTCGCAGTAGCAGCCAGTGCAGCCCGTTCGAACCTCGGTTGGTTACTGCTGGGCGGCATCAGTTTGTCTTTCCTGTTCGCACCGCAACAGAAGGAGTAGGCACCGGTTCTAGCCGAGCCACTTTGTCCAGGCAACGTGACCCGGTCGAATCAGTTCCGAGATCTGCGATCCGCCATCCGACATCATCTACCTGTTGCACTGGCGTACTTCCTCCCCGTCCTGCTACCTTTTCCACCTATGAGCACGCAAGGAGTTGTTCTAACGCTTGCCGGTGAGACAGCGCTCATAACGGGCGGGTCGCGCGGTATCGGCGCCGCGACCGTGCGCATGTTCGCGCGGGCAGGCGCAAAGGTCACATTCAACTACCGCAATTCGCGCGAGGCGGCCGAAGCGCTGGAGCAGGAGTGCGGGATCGAGAACTGCCGTGCCGTTGAAGCGCATCTCAGTTCAACCGATGGCGCGCGCGAATTGATCGAGGCTACGGTGGAGCGTTGGGGCCGCCTCGATCACCTGATCATCAATCATGGCATCTGGCCGCCCGACGGCATTCCCGTCGACCAGATGCCTGAGGCTCACTGGAGCCGCACCATCGACATCAACCTGAATAGCGTCTTCGCCCTGCTCAAGCACGGGGTGGCGCAGATGAAGGCGCAGGAGCCGTTACCGGGTAAGGCGCGAGGACACATTGTCCTCATCAGCTCAACGTCGGGCCAGCGCGGCGAGGCCTGTCACATCGACTATTCAGCTACCAAGGGGGCGCTCATCAGCATGACCAAGACGCTCTCCAGCGAGTTGGTGCGCCACGGCATTTACGCCAACGCGGTCGCTCCGGGATGGGTGGACACCGACATGGCCGGACCGGCGCTCGCCGATCCCGTGACCCGCAAGGCGATCTTCGATACGATTCCGCTGGGGCGCGTGGGCAAACCGGAAGAAATCGCCGCCTGCGTCCTGTTCCTGTGTACTCCTTTCGCGGGCTTCGTAAGCGGCGAAATCCTGAATGCTAATGGTGGGGCGGTTTTGGTCGGATGAACGGATCGCGGAACCTCGAGGTCACGGTGCGGCCTGCGCAGCCGTCGGACGCGCAGGCTCTAGCCGTGTTGAGCAGGCAGTTGGGGTACGAGGCGTCCGACGACGAGATGCGAAGTCGCCTCCAGCGCCTCGAGGCCACAACGGATCATGTCGTCTTGGTCGCCTGCACGCCCTCCAATTCGGTTGTAGGCTGGATCCATGCATGCCTGACTTTCCATCTCCAGACCGGTGATGCCGCCGAGATCGCCGGGTTGGTGATTGCCGAGGGGGTCCGCAGCCGGGGGCTAGGACGGCTCCTTGTAGAACACGCCGAAGCATGGGTCAGGGGCAGAGGCGCGAAGCGGATTCGCGTGCGCTCGAACGTGAAACGGACGCACGCGCACCATTTCTACGAACGCGAAAAGTACGTCAGGACCAAGACCTCGGCTGTTTTCGACAAGGAACTTTGAGCGCCTCGATCTGGGAAAACGGTGCGAAACCAAAGCAGCTACCCTGCCCGACAGTGCGTCTAATAGACTTAGGACAGCAATGAACAGAATACGATCAGCACGATGGGCCCTGGCGGCAACGGCCGCCGTGTGCCTGTCCTTCTCCACCGTTGCCGCTCAGACCGCCACGCCGAACGCCCAGTCGACTCCGCCGCATCAGGCAGATCCGCGCAATGCGATGCCGCCGGACAAACCTGCTCCGCCTCCCGTTCAGAGCGCTCCCGGGCAATCCGCCGAAGACCCCGGCGTCCGCAAGGCCAAAGACCTGCTTGCCAGAATGGTTCAGGCGCTCGGCGGCGACGCCTACCTCAACATCCAGGACATGTCGTACTCCGGCCGTACTTACGGCTTTAGCCGTGGCGAACCGGCCGGCACCGGGGCCCTGTTCTGGGCTTTTTGGAAGTGGCCAGACAAAGAGCGGATAGAACTCACGAAACAGCGCGACTGGATCATAATTAACAACGGCGACAAGGGATACGAGATCACCTTTCGCGGCACCTCCGCCGAAGAACCCGAAGTGCTGGAAGACTATCTTCGCCGCCGCCACTATTCCCTGGCGCAAGTGCTGCGCGTTTGGCTGAAGCAACCGGGAATCGCCTACTTTTATGAGGGTACTGCGTCGGCAGAGCGCAAGCCGGCACTGCAGATCACCCTTATGAATACCCAGAACGAGGGCGTCACGCTGTATATCGATCAGGACACGTTCCTGCCGATCAAAAAGACTTTCACGTGGCGCGATCCCAAGACACGCGACCGCAACGAAGAATCAGAGATTTACGACAACTACCGCAACGTGCAGGGAATCATGACCCCGTTCAGCACCACGCGCCAGAAGAATGGGCTCAACACCAACCAGCGGTTCATGAACGAGGTTAAGTACAACCAGAATCTGCCCGAGTCGCTGTTTTCGGCTGACGCGACGGTTCCGGCGAAAAAGCAGACGAAGTAGCAGTCGATCAGCTGGAATTCACCCACAGCGGGCCCTAGATGCCCTAAAATATTCTGGTCTATCTACTCAACCCCTGGGGGACTAGTGCGAATCCTGTGGCGCGTGGCCAGCTTTTTGACCGATTCGCCCGTGAGAATTGCCTGGAGCGCAGCGGTCGTGTTCCTGATCGCAGGCGGAATAAAGTACTTCGCCGTCGCGGTACTCTGGCGCTTCCACGTGGGGCGCACCTTGCTCCGTGGGCAGGATGTCTTTCTGACCGGTTTGCTGGCTACCGGTTTCTACGCTGCCACTCTGATCTCCGTCGCTTCCCGTCGACGCTATGTGACTGAACAGGTGCGCCAGGCGGCTACACTGAACCACGAGGTCCGCAACGCACTCGAAGTGATTATCGGCAGCGGCTATCTGCCTGAATCCGAAAAGACACAGGCCGTCATGCAGAGCGTCGACCGTATCAACCGCACCCTCCACGGTTTGCTTGGTTCGAGGCTCGGCAACGACTCGGAACGTTGAGCCGGTGACGTGCCATTTCAACCACGTAGTGTGGCGCATTTGCCACAGACGCCTCTTGCAACCTGAGCTGTAATCTACTCATCTTGAAACACATATCCATGTTCATGGATTTCTACTTTGGTTTTTGAGAACACCATTGCCGGTGCCGTCGATACGAGTGGAGTGGGACTGCATAGCGGGGTGCAGGTCAATCTTCGCCTGCTGCCCGCACCTGCCGGAACCGGAATCGTTTTCAGGCGCGTTGACTTGGACGGCTTCGTAATTGAGGCGAGTAGCCGCAACGTCGCCAAAGTCAGTTACGCCACCAGCCTGATGAAGAAAGGCGTGCTCATCTCCACCACCGAGCACCTTCTTTCGGCGTTTATCGGATGCGGCATCGACAACGCGGTGGCGGAACTCGACAACCTCGAATTACCCCTGCTGGACGGCAGCGCTCAGCCTTACGTGGATATGATCCAACGGGTCGGCATTAAGCGGCAGCGCCGCAAACGGACCTACCTCCGAATCTTGCGTGCGATCGAAGTTCGGGAAGGCGACAAGTTCATCGGGGTCTATCCCTCAGACCGGTATTCGGTTTCCTATCGCAT
>JAEZPW010000247.1 GCA_023441255.1 Acidobacteriota bacterium | reverse complement strand
TTCACTATCTGAGAGCAACACCGCTGGAGGTGGCACTTTTGTTCAACTTCGGTACGCGGCCCTCTTTTAAGCGATTTCTGTTTGATAACCCCTCAAAGAAAATCCGTGTAAATCCGTGTGAATCCGTGGCAGGAAGGTTTTGACATGCGGATCGGATACGGCTTTGACTCTCACGAGTTCACCCCAGGCGTGCCTCTCAAGATCGGTGGCGTTGCGATCGAGAGCGACAGGGGACTGGCAGGACACTCCGACGGTGACGTGCTACTGCATGCGCTGACGGACGCACTGCTCGGCGCAGTTGCCGCAGGTGACATTGGCGGATTCTTTCCGCCGACCGATCCGAAGTGGAAGGGCGCTGATTCTGCCATCTTCGTCGCCGAGTCGCTCAAGCAGGTACGGGCTAGCGGATACTCGGTTGCCAATGTTGATTCGACGCTCGTGCTGCAATCGCCCAAGATCGGGCCCCATTCTCGGAAAATCCGCACGCGTATTGCCGAACTGCTGGGGATCGACCTCTCGTGCGTGAGCGTAAAGGCCAAGACGCCGGAAGGCCTCAACCTTCCTGATACGGCCTCGGCGCACGTCATCGTGCTGCTCGATGCGCGCCGCGAGGACGACGAACGAGCCATGAAAGCAGCGGAAGCCATGCCGCAAACCGTCGTCGACGCCGAAGTGGAGCAGTTGCTGGAGAAGTCTGGACCCGAGCTAAGAAAGCGCCGCGCGCGCCCGCGAAAAAAGAGCTGACAGGCTTTCCTGTTTCCAGAAGACTGTGCGCTCGCCTTGTGCGCCATTGCTATGATGGGCACTGAAACACTGAGGCCATGGCTAACGAGAACAAAGGTAAGCTGGGACTGATCGCAGGAAACGGCAGTTTCCCGATGCTGATTCTTGACGCGGCACGCGCGCAAGGCGAGCAGGTGATAGTGGCTGCGATCAAGGAAGAAACTTTTCCCGAGATCGCGAACCACGGTCCCGCAGCCCTCTACTGGCTTTCCCTGGGCGAACTTTCCAAGCTGATCGATACATTCAAGCGTGAGGGTGTTTCGCGCGCGATCATGGCTGGGCAGGTCAAGCACAAGCAGATCTTCAGCAGCATCCGTCCGGACTGGCGCCTGGCCAAACTGCTGCTGTCGCTCGGAACAAGAAATACCGATTCGCTCATCGGGGCGGTCGCCAAGGTGCTGAACGACGAGGGCATCACGCTGCTGAACTCAACCACGTATCTCGAACCGCTGCTCGCCAGGCCGGGAGTGCTGACTCGCCGCGCAGCGACGGATGCAGAACGCGCCAACATTGAATACGGACGCACCGTCGCTCGCGGCATCGGGCAGTACGATATCGGTCAGACCGTGGTGATCGCCGAACGCGCTTGCGTGGCGGTGGAAGCCATGGAGGGAACCGACGTCACGATCGAGCGCGCTGGCCGCATCATGCGTTCCAAATCGCTGGGCGAAGCACCTTCCACTTTGAGCCGCGAATTGACTGTGGTTAAGATCGCCAAGCCGAAGCAGGACATGCGCTTCGATGTCCCCGTGATCGGCGTCCGAACGGTCGAGGTGATGAAAGCGGCGGGTGCAACCTGCCTGGCACTCGACGCCGGAAAGTGCCTGTTGCTCGACGGCGACAAGACTATCCACGCTGCGGACGACGCGGGCATTTGCATCGTGGCTGATCCTGCTTAATCGGTGCGAGCGGCTGCATCCTTAAAGATGGGCCGTGTACTCGGGCTATAATCGGCCATCATGTTCAAGTCCTTTTGCTTCCTTTGCGTATTCACGTTCGCCGTGGTCGCGTATGCACAGACCGCGCCGCAGAACCCGTCTGATCGCAATGGGAAACAGCCCGGCAACGGCAATCCGGGCGCACTCATACCGCCGCCGCCCAAAACTCCCGAAGCCATCCTCAACTACCTCATCCCGGACAACCTGGCGTACCCGGGTCGTCTCGAGAACCTGCCCAAGCCGGACGCCATCAACGCGCTCACGAAGGCGCAGCCAAATGCGTTCGGACAGCGTGCCGACTCGATTGCGTTCCTGCTCATCCTGCTGGATCAGAACGTGGAAACGAACCGGCAGCGCTTGATAAGTTCGCTGCGCGAGTGCCGCCCCGACCCCGACAACTGCAACGACCAGGTTATCGAGTATCTGGGGAGCCTTTATGCTCGCGGCGACAACCAGGTGATCGAGCCGCTCATCGATGCCGCTCCGAATGCCGACAGCGTTGTGGCCGAAGGACTGGGTTCCACGTTCGAGGACATGATCGCCGCCAACGCACGCCCGTTCCTGGTGGCGCTGGGACGCCGCACGCCTGCACAGCAACGCGAAGTCTGCCAGTTGGTCGCTGCCGGGGATGGCGGCGGCATGCCGGAAGATACCGCGTCTGAGGTGACGGACGCGCTGGAGAAGCTGGCACGTGAAGTTGGACCGGTGTCTGCGGCGGCCATGTCGTGCCTCAGCCAGGTGAAGGCGTTTGTGCCGCGAAAGTAAACGCGTCGCCGTCATGCATGGTAGCTGGCTGAACTGTTCAGGCATAAAGCGGTTTGGTTTGCCATTGTCACTCTGCATCGGGAGTTCGTATGAGAGAAGCTGAACGTATTGCGCAGGAACTGCGGTATTCCTTCGAAGGTGGCGCGTGGCACGGGCCGGCCGTGCTCGAAGTGTTAGCGGGCGTGGATGCGAGGCAGGCGGCTGCACATCCAGTGCCGAACGCGCACAGCATATGGGAGATCGTGCTGCACATGCGTGCGTGGAACGACATCGTGTTGCGGCGCACGAGGGGCGAGACTGTTCAGCCCACAGCTGAGGAGGACTGGCCAGTCGTCTCCGACACCAGCGACGAAGCATGGCAGGACACGGTTCAGTCGCTAAAATTGGCGAACGCGAAGGCCTACAACGCCATTGCCGGCATGCCCGACCCGCGCCTGAAGGAGACCGTTCCGGGCAAGCCAGCCGAATACCACACCTTCTACTTCGAACTGCACGGACTGGTACAGCACAACATCTACCATGCGGGGCAGATCGCAGTCCTAAAGAAGGCTGCTTACTTGCAGATTTCAGATTGTTGATTTCAGATTGCGGACCTCTGATGCTAAGCCTTCAAGTGCCCGCGCCAGCTCAGACATTCAGTACTGATTTCGGATGGAAGTCTCAGCTGGCCTAAAGCGAAAGTCTTGCGCTGTTTTGTTTTCAATCTGCAATCTGAAATCTACAATCTGCAATTAATGAGAGAAAAGATTCGCGTTGCCGTAATCGGCGCGGGCGCTTTCGGGCGCAACCACGCACGTGTGTACCACGAGTTGCAGCAGCAGGGAGAAGCGGTCGAACTCGCCGCTGTGGTCGACGCCGACCTTGCGCGCGCCCAGACCGTGGCAGGGCAGTTCGGCGCTCGTGCTTTTGCCTCGGTGAAAGAGCTGCTCGGTGAGTTGAAGCCGCACGCGGCATCGGTGGCCGTGCCCACCGTGCATCATCGCGACGTTGGCTGCGAGCTGATGGACGCCGGCGTCGATGTGCTCATCGAAAAACCGGTCGCGCCTTCGCTGATCCATGCCGACGAACTCATCCGCGTGGCACAGCGCAATCACCGGGTGGCGCAAGTCGGACATCTTGAGCGGTTCAATCCTGCGGTCCGGGCCACGGTGCCGCTGATCACGCACCCTATGTTCTTCGAGATCCACCGACTGAGCGTCTTCGGGCCGCGCGCGCTGGACGTGGACGTGGTGCTTGACCTGATGATCCACGACATCGATATCGTGCTGTCGTTCGTGGCATCGCCGGTGAAGGAAGTACGCGCGGTCGGCCTGCCGATCCTCTCCGGCAAGGTCGATATCGCCAACGTGCGCCTGGAGTTCGAGTCCGGCTGTGTTGCCAACCTGACGGCCAGTCGGGTGAGCACTGAGCGGGTTCGCAAGTTGCGCTTTTTCCAGCCACGCCAATACATCTCGGTCGACTACACACGCCAGGACGTACTCGTGTTCACAGTGGACCCGGCTGCCGTTGCCGCCGGAGTTGCGTCGGGTAAGATTCCGGTGGAGTCGCTCGGGTCGCTGATCAAGCCTCAAAAGCCAGCCACCGTTCAGTCCGAACCTCTGCGGGCGGAGTTGCAGGCATTCCTGGAAGCCGTTCGAAACCGCACGAAGCCCGTGGTGACGCTGGACGATGGACGCCGCGCCCTGGCTGTCGCACTCGAAGTGCTGAACGCGATCCGGGATCACAACCGGCGCGTGAACCTCGATGCCCTCTGGGCGGGGAAGGCGTGAAAAGCAGCGCTTTTCGTTTCGCGTTTCGAGTTTCGCGTTCCGCGTAGGAATGCCTGTAACGGCCGTGCCCCGCGACGCGTTCCGGCGACGCCCCCGCAGTTGCGAGGACGTTCCTGAACACCGTCGCGAGGTGTTGAAAAATAGGAGTTTGCGCTGAGAACCCCGGACGGAAAGCATCCGCGAGGCATGATGTTCCTACAACAAGGCCCGCCGGCGAGGACGCCGGCAGTACAAAGAGAGGTGTTCGCCGCTACAAACGCCTGAACTATAGAGTGTTATGTCCCTGATTCAACGCGAAACGCGAAACTTGAAACGCGAAACCTTCCTCCTTGTAAACAATAGTAAATTCTCCCTCTCGCCCGGAACGGGCAGAGCTGGATGGCGTTTACAATAGGGGCACGAACCAGCACGGGGAGAATCCTGGTCCGGGGCTATGGGTATGCCCTGAACGGCTGGTTTTACGTCTAATCCATTGGGCAGCGATGGCCACGACTGAAACACCGCCGACCCGGCCTGCCGACGGCGGTTCCGACATCCACGATGTCCCCGTACTGCTGGTGCAGTTGCAGGACGACCTCGCACGCTCGCGCATGCGCGAGGCTTTCTGGATGTCGTTGTTTTTTCACCTGCTTATCGCCGTTCTGCTGGCGACCTCCCCGAAGTGGGTGCCCTCGTTCGGAGGCCAGCAGGTGATCGTCGCCTCGCCGCGGGACCTGATCCAGCAACGCGAACTGACGTACCTGGACCTGCCGCCTGACCTGCAGAAGCCCAAGGAACGGCCCAACACCAACATCATCTCGGACAAAGACCGCGTGGCCACCTCGCGACGGCCAACCCTCGACAGAAAAGAGCTACAAAAGATAATGGACAGCGCACGGCCGGGAGCACCGGGTCCGGGCGGCGTGCCGGGGCCTAGGACGCCGCCTGCGCCACCTGCTCCGCAGGTCGCGCAATCGCAGCCCGGTCAGCAGATGCAGAACCCCGCCCAGCAGCAAGGTCAGGGTCAGGCCGGTCCTGCGTCTTCCGACCAGATGGCGAAGCTTGAGACGCCGCCTCAACCTCAGTCTGGCCGGGGCGTTTTCGGAAGTCCGGGCATGTCTCCGGGCAAGATGATCGAGCAGGCCGCGCGTGCGGCGGCAGCGCAACCTGGTGGCGGCTTCGGCGGGGCCGGCGGCGACTACGGCGTAGGTCCCGGAAATGTCCGCCGGAATGTCGGCAACATGGAAGTGCTTAGCGACACGATGGGAGTCGACTTCGGCCCCTATCTGTCGCGCGTGCTGCATGACGTCCGCATGAACTGGTACAACCTGATTCCCGAAGTGGCCCGTGCCCCGCTGATGAAAAAGGGCAGAGTGTCGATCGAGTTTGCCATCATGAAGGACGGTTCCGTGGCAGGCATGAGACTCATCTCGGGTTCAGGCGACGTTTCGCTCGACCGCGCCGCGTGGGGCGGCATCACCGCATCCAACCGCTTCCCCCCACTCCCCAACGAATTCCGAGGAAACTACCTCGCACTCCGCTTCCATTTCTTCTACAACCCAGACAAGAATGAACTGCAGTGAAAATTGCAGATTGCAGATTTTAGATTTCAGATTGCCGAAGCGGTGCTTGTTCTGTAATTGGAACATTCTTCCGAAAGTCACAGGCTGGCGTGTGGCCGCTGGTACGTTGTGTGCATGGCTACTACCAAAGAAGAGTTGCATGCCAGAACCAAGCAACTCGCGCTGCGAGTCATAAAGCTAACCAAAGCGCTGCCGGACAGCCCTGAGTCGTGGGTGATTTCAAAACAGATTCTCCGCTCTGCCACTTCCGTTGCGGCGAATTACCGCGCCGCGTGCCGCGCGCGATCGCGAGTGGAATTCGCGGCGAAGATGGGGGTCGTGCTGGAAGAGGCCGATGAAACCGCGTTTTGGTTGGAATTGATTCGTGATGCCGGCTTGGTCCCGGCGTCCCGTTTGGAGTCTCTGCACAACCAGGCCAACGAGTTCGTCGCGATCGCGGTTGCATCATGCCGCACAGCAAGGGCAAGAGAATGAACCACGGTTAGCCGTCGGACGTGGCTCTTTCAGATCCGGGCGAGAGGGATCACTATCCACGGTAAAGCCACCCGGCGGCCATCATCCATAGGCCATCAATCTGCAATCTTAAATCTGCAATCTGCAATCACCTGATTCCCACCTGCCCCTTTACGCTCTCTATCAGCCTCTTTGAGTCGTAGCCTACTCCGTCCTTGAACACGGTCTCCACGTTCTCCACATCGTTGATGTTCTTGGACGGGTCGCCCTTGATCAGCACGAAGTCGGCTGCTTTGCCCGGAGCTATAGTGCCGATCTCTTTTTCGCGGCCCAAATACTTCGCGCCGTTCTCGGTGGCTACCTGGATGGCCTCGACGGGCGTGAACCCGGCTTCGACCAGCAGTTCGAGTTCGCGTTGGTCGCCGAAGCCCGGCAACGCTCCGCCGTTTCCGGTCGGGTCGGGTCCGGCCAGCAGCAGGCCTCCTGCCTTGGCGAAGGCATACTCGAAGGCCATTTCTTTCTTCAGGTCGGCTTCCGGTATGCCGCGTCCTTGCCCGAGCCGGGCGCGCGAAATGAGGTAGCTCATGCGCGCTTCGTCGGACATCGCATCGAGCACGCGTTGCTGCATCGGCGGACGGCCCGCCACGTAGGCGTCAAAGACCGGCAAGGTGGAGGTGACGGCAACGTGATGAGACACGAGATCGCGAATGAGTGCCTGCACCTGGGGGCTGTTGACGTCAAGCGACTCCCAGCTCTTCTCGCCCCCTTGTTTCGGGCAGGCGTCGGGTTGTTTGTTTGCCACGAAGTCTGTCGCGGTAAAGATCGGCCCATGCTCGAGGTCGTCGATTCCCAGTGTGGCAGCCTCATGCCACGTCACCGAGCACAAATGCCCGGTCAGCTTGAACCCGCGCTTGTGAGCCTCGTTGATTGCCGCGGCCAGTTCGTCGCGGGTGATGTTCATGTAGGCCTTGTACGAAGTCATGCCCTCGTCGGCCCAATAGTTCACAAGACGGCGCGCGTCATCGGCACCGGTGAGTTCGTGCATTTGGGCGAAGATGGTGGGTTTGCCTTCCAGATAAGGAGCGGTTACGTCGATTTTGGGGCCGGGCATCAGGCTGGATTCTACGCGCTGCTTCACCTTCAGGTCGGTGTACGGCTCGATGCTGCCAGTCGTCCGCATAGTCGTTACGCCACAGGCCAGGTAAAGGCGGGGGGCCGTGTACGGGACCTCGGCGATGGCGAGTCCCGGCTCGCCGAGTTTGCCGCTGGCGTCGCGCTGAAAGCTGGCGGAGCTCGTGTAATACAGATGGTTGTGCATGCCCACCAGCCCGGGGATAGCCGTGTAGCCGGCCTTGTCGATCTGCTGCGCGCCCGGAGGTATGGGCGTCGATGCAGCCGGGCCGAAGGCGGTGATCCTGCCGTTCGAAACCACGATGGTCTGATCCTCCGTGGCGGCAGCTCCGGTTCCATCAATCACACGAACGTGGGTGAGCGCATACGATGGCTGATCCACCGTGACGAACGGCTGCACGTCTGGCCCAAACTTCGGCGACTGCGCCAGTAGCGACACGGCCAGCACCCAAGCTACGCAGGTCACGACGATCCCTTTAACCATCGGTCACCTCTGAAAGACCTATGATGCACGAACCGCGAGCGAATTTCGCCGCGCAGGTATCGAGAGTCCAACTACACACAACCTCATCTGCGTGCATCCAATGTTCCCGAATTGGCACCGCTGCATCCCCAACAATGAGCGATTAAATGAGCGATTAATGGCGAAGAAGCGTCTGTTAGTTCAATATTTCCACAACAAACGACCACGCGAACCTGAGGTGGTTGTTTTCTCGGCAAATGGGGGACGGGCCACTTCTGTAAGCAGGGCACACCTGCAGGCCTGATAGTCAGAACACAACTAAGGGAGGTCACCCGTGAAGTATTTCAGATACACGTGTACGTTCGTCATATTCGAACTCCTGCTGGCGGGCGCGTACCCCTACCCGCAAACGGCCACGGGCAACGTCGTCGGCAAGGTCACCGATGCGCAAGGGGCAGTGATCGTCAACGCCAAGGTGACGGCCACGGAGGTCGGAACCGGTCGCTCGCGCATGATCACCACGAATGCCGAAGGCTTTTATGAGTTCGCACTCTTACCGCCGGGGCGATACGAAGTCACCGCCGAAGCGCCAGGCATGGCGAAGACGATGATGCGAGTCGAGCTGTTGCTGGGAGCGCATCCGACCGTCAACTTTTCGATGACTCCTGCAGGTGCGGCCACCACAGTAGAAGTGAGTAGCGAAGCTCCGGCTATAGAGACCACCAACTCGGAACTCAAAGCCAATATCGACCAGAAGCAGATGTCGGAACTGCCGCTCAACGGCAGGACATTCGCGTCGCTGGCGATCCTGGCCCCCGGCGTCCGCCCCATGCCTTCGTTCGATCCAACGAAGGCCCGCATAGGGACGGTTTCGGTCGGCGGCTCCATTGGGCGCGACTTCAACCTGACCGTCGATGGTGGCGACAACAAGGACAACATCGTCGGCGGCCTGGTG
>JAEZPW010000060.1 GCA_023441255.1 Acidobacteriota bacterium | reverse complement strand
GGATGCCTCCTGACAGCCTGTGAACCTCGTGCACAGTCGATTCTGGAAACAGCGCCTGAGGCGCCGCGGCGCCGGCCCACTGCAAGCGCGAGTGGATATAGGCGCGGGTCTGGCTTTCTGTCAACGGAAGTAGCCGGCATCGGAGCGCAACCCTCTGCTTGAGCTGCCGCAGTTCGTAACTCTCCAGCTTTCGTTCCAGTTCCGGCTGGCCCACGAGAATGATCTGGAGAAGCTTTTGCGTGAGCGTCTCCAGGTTCGACAGCAGCCGGATCTCTTCCAGCAGTTCCGACGTCAAAGCCTGAGCTTCGTCTACGACCAAAGTCGCGATCCGTTTGCCTTCGTAGACTTCGAGGAGAAAGTTGTTGAGGCCGTGCAGTACCTGCGCCTTTGACCCTGAAACCTGAACTCCAAATTCCTGGGCTATGTATTGAAGAAACTCGGGCACGGACAGGACCGGGTTGAACACGTACGCGAAATTCACGCTGTACCGTGCCATTTCGCGCATGAGGTAGCGCGTGACCAGCGTTTTGCCGGTGCCCACTTCCCCAGTAAGCACGATAAACCCGCGCCGATGACTGATGCCGTAGTAGAGGCTTGCCAGGGCTTCGTTGTGTGCCGGCGTCGGATAATAGAACGACGGATCCGGACTGAGTTCGAACGGGTTTCGCTGAAGCTTGTAGAAGCTCTTGTACATTTCAACCGTTGATAAAGGTGAAAGCGTTTCCGGCTAGTACGATCATGAACATTGCGGCCATAGCGGCCAGGTCGCGCCACTTGCGTGCCAGGTTGCTGCGCTGTTCCGCCGGAGTCAGAAGGAGTGGAATTTCCACCAGTACTGCCGACTGCAACTTCTGATCCAGATGCTTCCTGCTGCGCACGAGGGGTCGCAGGAACTCGAATCCGAATGCAAGACCCGCTCCCAGGCAAAGCCCGGCACCGAGCCCCATGATGCTGTAACGGAATCGATCAGGCGAGTCCGGTTTCTCGGGCAGGCTAGGAGGATCGAGTATCCGAAACTGCTGCCCCTGTTGCTGCTTCTCTAGGTTCGTAGCCAGCTCCGACTGATTCTTCTTCTTGAGCAGAGCCTCGTAATCGGCACGAGACTGTTCGTAGTCGCGCGACAAGTCGGCGAGCTGTTGTTCAGTCACCGGCGTCTTGTTCAAGCGCGCCTGGTATTCGTCGATTCTCCGCCGCAGCTGATCGATGTCCTTTTTGCGGCTGGAAATCTCCAGTTCGGTTGCACGCAGCTGGCTGGTGAGCTGTGCAACATTGCTGGGTTCGCCGCGGCTGAACGCCTTTGAAGCAGCCTGTCCCGCTCCCTTGCCACCCGCGCCAAGCATCTTCTCCGTTTCAGCGATGCGTTGCTTCAACCGTTGCACGTCCGGATGACTGTCCGTATACCGCGCCTTGAGCGATGCTAATTCCGACTTCATGCTCGATAGCTCCTGCTCAAGCGGAGAGGCCGGCGTGTTGCTGGCTGGGTCTGCACTGGCGGACTGATACTGCGTGAGCATCGACGTGAGATAGAGCTTCTGCTGCTCGGCGCGATTCAGAGCTGCGTTTGTCTCCTGCATGTTCGACTGGAGCCCGACCAGTATCTGAAGATTGCTTTGCGTCTGCCCCGGCAGTTCTCCCAGATTGCTGGACTTGAAATCCCGAATCTTGTTCTCCTGCTGTTCCAGTTTCGCTCTCGCTTCCGTCAGTTCGGACTCAAGGAATGCGGTGGTATTCTCGGCCAGTTCGGTGCGCGCCCTGATGTTCTCCTGAATGAACAACTGACTCAGTTCGGTCGTGACTTTCTGGGCCAGAACAGGGTCCGGAGCAGAATAGGAGATTTTGAACGAGGTCAGCTGCCCGCGATGTTCCGGATTGGTGACCGCATCGATCTTGATGTCGCGGCGCATTCGGTCCAGTAATTCATCGGAGACTTCGCGGCCTCTCAACTTCGGGTAAAGCTGCAAATTGGAGATGATGGTTTGCAGCCGGGTACGACTGAGGATCTGCTGGGTCATCGTCTGCAACCGCTGCTGCATGTCGGGAACGATGTTCGGAGTGACGAACTGTTCCGGCACCTGCTGCGGCTGCACGAGTATCTGTGTTTCAGACCGGTACGAAGCCGGCAGCCACCACGCAAACACGCATGCGCCGAGCCACACGAAGAATGTCGGTATGGCGATCCACCATCGCCGCTGCAGAACAATCTGCACGTAGTCTTGCCATGCACCGGTCTGGTTCGCGGTCATGCTACCGTCCTATCGGTCGACTGAACTGGTACATCAACGAAGCTACAACACGATTGTGGTTCGTCATTCCGGTGAGGCCCTCTGCGTCCTGGTGTACGCGCTCGTAGCCAAAGTGCAGAATCAGGTTTTCGGAAAGGTTCCTCTCGAAGCCGATGCCGCCAGCGATCGTGCTCAGAGCCTTCTGGCCCGGGGCCGCGACAAGCACTCGGCCGCGATCGTATCGAGCCCCAATGTTGAGGGCCGAATGGCGAGTCAAGAGGCGGCGCATATCTAGCGCTGCGCTGTTCTGTTGCAGACTTGTGGCAAGTCCGCCGCCATCGGTGACTCGACGCGCCACGGTCAGTCGTACATATTCCGTTTTTCGCTGCCAGCCCAGCGTCGCGCCAGTGCTCACATTCCAGTCCTTGTAATCCCGCAGTGTGCCCAATCCCGAGAACGTGCCTGACGACACCGACTGTTCCGGGCCGATGAAGAACGAAAGCGTCCAGGCGGGATTGAAAGTGATCGCGTGGAAATAGAGGACTCTGTGTGACAGCGTAAGCGATGAAACTGGTGAAAACCTGAACTGCTGGAATCGATATTCAACCCCGACCATATTGCGTGCAGAAAGCCTGTGCGCATAGAAGCCCTGCGCCGTGGCGCCATTGCGGTCCAGCAAGTTCGCACTCATTCCGTTCAGCGCGTCGAATTGTGAACTGGCCCAACCGCCGCTCAGGCCCAGGTAGTCGTTCTTTCCAAGTTGATAACTGGTCGCAAGGTCGGCCATAAAAAGTGCCTGCTTGGCGAGAGGAGTCACCAATCGTGAATTGTCGCCGACAGGCGCGCCGTTCTCTGATCCTTCCGTGCCGAGCACGAGGAACGGATTACTCGAAACCGAGTACTGCGTACGCGCACGCACAGTCCAGCGCCTGGTCATACGCCGGCTGAACTGCGTATCCAGGTTGTGGGTCATGAAGTTCTGCCTGTCGCCGACGTCGTAACGCGAGAATCCCGGGGTGTATGTCAGTGACCATGCATCACGGGGATGTGTCACCTGCCACTCCAGCGTGGGCGAGACAAAGTAACTCATGCCCTTATTACTTGCAGGATCGGTGTTCAGCAGGTTGTCGTCGAAAGTCGCGCCGAGAGCGAATGAGGCACCAACATAGTTGGCGCGCTCACTTTCAGCCCCTGTTGCCATCGGCGGAAGTTCTGCGTTGGCGGCGGCGAACAGAACGGGCAACACGAAGGAATCCCCACGCTCCGGAGCAGGCTGCTGAACGTCTACGGCATTCTGGACTTGTGCGGAGCTTGATGACTCTTGTGCGACAACACCGGTTACAAGCGCCAGCAGCGCACACACTAGAAAGAACGCGCGACAGGGTGACAGATAATATCTCAACATTGTTGCACCTTCTTAATCTCGACAGATCAGCACGAAGGGCCTGACGTTAGGGGATTACCAACGTATCGTGCGGCTGCAGCTCAATGTTCTGTTCCGGGCGCTTGCCGCTGATGACATCTTTGTAGTTGAAGGGGAGCCGCGCTTGCTCTCCGTTCGGCTGTTTGCGAAGAACGTACACCGACTTCTTTTTGGCGAAGTCACGAAATCCACCCGCCATCGCGATCGCGTCCAGCACGGTCACTCGCTTCGCGAGCGAATAAGAACCAGGGCGTACGACTTCTCCGAGCACGTTGAAAGTTTGACCGCGCACTTCCTGAACAATGACACTGACTTCTGGCTGGGCAATGAACTTGGTCAGCCGCTCTTTTATCTCTATTTCGACGTCTTTTGGTTTACGGCCACCCGCGACGACCTCTCCGATAAGAGGCAGCGTGATTCTGCTATCCGAACGTACCGGAAGGACTCGCGACAGCTCGGGTTCCTTCCAAACCGAGACGGCAAGGACATCATCCGGACCGATGAGGTACGCTTCGCCAGAGGGCGATTGACTCTCCACCGACGATCCGGCCGTGGAGGTCGGCACGCTTGACGTATCATCGCGCGTTTGCTGTGCCAAAACGGTGAGCGTCAAGAACAGTGCGCACAGGGCTAAAAGAACAGCTCTATTCAAAGATCTGAATTTCATGCGTGACTCCCGGTCATACCGGTTCAATGTCATAGCCTTCAATGCTGATGGCGAGTGACTGCTGGATAGCGCCGACCGAAATAACGAGCCTGCGGCTGTTATCCTGGCGGACGAACATTCCCTCTACTCCGTCCAGCGCTCCACCTCGTATGACCACCCGCTGCCCCGTTTTAAGAAACGGATATGGAGCAAACTGCAAGTGACTGGCAATAAGCGCTCGAACACCGTCGATCTCAGAGTCCGGTATGGGGGCTGGGACGTTCTGCGGCCCCACGAAGTTCAGAACTCCCGTTGCCCGCAAAATCGATATCCTAGTTTCGGGCGACAGTACCGCGCGGACGAACGCATAGTTTGAGAAGAGCGGAACTTCCACGGTCTTGCGCCGGTCGCTCCACCGGTGAATCTCGTTCACGATGGGCAGATAAGCGGTAATGCCTTTCTGACTCAGTTCGGTCGCTACCCGCTTTTCGTGTCGGGCGCGAGTTTGGACGGCGTACCACCTTTCTAGTGTCAGTGCTGGTAGTTCCGCCGTTTCAGCCTGAATCTTATCGACGCCGTACATAGCTCCGCCCTCTCAGTCCCATTCACCCGGTCGACTGCTTTGCCGCGTACTCGAGTACATCCGTACGGCCACAGCTTCACCACAACATCGACTTCAAAAGTCCCGCTATCGCGTCGTAATTCCGGCTTCCTTCAGTTTGTAGAGCAATGCGCGATAACTGATATTCAATG
>JAEZPW010000109.1 GCA_023441255.1 Acidobacteriota bacterium | reverse complement strand
GCTCACCACTGGTGGATGAAAACTGTGCGTTGGCGAAGACTTCTTCAAGGGGCGCCTTGTCCTCAGCGAATAGCACGGTAGCATTTGTGCCAAGATAATCACTGATACCATCCAGATAGCTGCTCGTGCGATAGGCACTCACCTGCGAACTTCCGCCTCCGCCCACTGGCGTGGGGTAAGCATTAGGCCCGATGACAGCGATGGTCTTGATCTTTTTTTTGTCGAGCGGGAGCAGTTTGTTCGTGTTCTTAAGCAGGACGATGCCCGATCGCGCAGCTTCAAGTGCCAGTGTGCGCCCCTGCTGGTTGTAAAGCGCAACGTTCGTGTCAGTCTGCTCTCGGTCGAGAAAACCGAACTCTATTGCTTTGCGGAGGATGCGTCGCACTTTGTCATCGATGGTTGCGGGCGAGACTTTGCCCTGCTGGATCGCAGGCACAAGCGTCGAGGCGTTCATGAATGCGCCCGAGGGCATCTCCAAGTCGAGTCCACCATTCGCTGCCGCGATGCCGTCGTGAGTGGCGCCCCAATCGGACATGATGACGCCGTCGAAGCCCCACTCTTTCTTCACAATTTGCGTGTTCAGAAATCCGTTCTCGGTCATGTGGACGCCGTTAACAAGGTTATAAGCGTCCATAATTGCGCCAACGTGGGCTTCTTTCACCGATGCTTCAAACGCCGGAAGATATATCTCCCGCAACGTTCGCTCATCGACTTCGGAACTGGTATCCAGGCGTCCATACTCCTGGTTATTGGCGGCGAAATGCTTGGCCGTGGCGATGACGTTCTGGCTTTGTATGCCGTTGATGAGCGACACGGCCATTCGTGAGGCCAGGTATGGATCTTCTCCCAAGTACTCGAAATTCCGGCCACACTGGGGCGCGCGATAGATGTTCATGCCCGGGGCGAGAACAAAATGCACGCCGCGAGCGCGGGCGTCCTTACCCATTGCCACCCCAACACGTTGCGCCAGGTCCGTGTCCCAGGAAGCGGCCAGCGAAATGGGAGCAGGATAGGCCGTGGTACGGCCCCAGGTGCGGACGCCCAACGGGCCGTCGGACATCTTGAGCGCGGGTAAGCCCAATCGCTGGATGGCACGAATGTAGAAGTCCTTCGTGCCGCCAATATAATCGAGCTTTTCTTCGAGGGTCATCTGCGCCAGGATCGAGTCAGCGCGCTTTTCGACATCGACTGGTGCCTGACGCAGCGTTTGCGCAGCCGCCAGTTGGGCATAGACGAATACAATCGTTAAAGCAACGAGTTTCAGGCGCATGTCATTTCTCCCGGACTGTCACTGAGTCCCAAGCTTGCAAACGTAACCAACAGCTCTCATGAGCTACTCGGCTTTTCGGAGAAGCAGCGGCGGATCGCCTGCTGCCGGTCCCAGATGCTGCTTGAGGGTAAGCCCCAGCTCCGCCGGGGAAACAAAACCTTCCCACCGGCGCACCACTGTTCGGTCCGGAGAGATCAGTAGCAAAGTCGGGGTCGCTCGCAGACCGAGAGCGCTCTCGAATCGTCCTGCTTCGATCGGCTTTACTTGAGAGAAATTCCAATCGTGCTTCAATGTGGCGGCATCGTCGCTTATGAACCCGGCCTCGAGTGACGTGTCACCATATTGCGCAAGAGCTGCCTGCACAAACACCAGTACTGATCGCGCATCAGCGCCTGCTGCCTTCTTCGCAAACAACAGAAGCATCCACTTGTTTTTCTCGCGCGGAAGCCCTTCCGGCGCTTTCTGTTCTTGGGTCACCGTCGCGGGCCTGAAGCGAAGCGCGCCAATATCGGGATCGTTGCCTGGCAGCGCCTCGCCAAATGCATCGTGCGCTCCGCGATTCTCGACCTGCACACCGGCGCCGATCAGAGGTGAACCTTTTCGAGGGCGCAGCAGGAAGTCGAGCATGGGATCCTGTGAGCGCTCGTCTGGAGCGATCCCGCGGTACCCAGCAAGTCCCACGTGCTCACGGCCATCATGGGACCATCGCGGAGCTGAACTTCCGGAATACCAGTAAAGATTGTTCTGGAATTTGAGTTGGCCGACTGACGCAGACATGCTCGGAACGGTGGAATACACCAAGTTGTTGAACACGCGGTTAGGCCGCGAACCTACATATTGTGTCTCCGTCAGGTTAAAGGCGGGCGTGTCGATCGGCGGATTCCAGAAGAATGTGTTGTTGTAGATCAGCACGCCATCAAGGGAGCCGCCTTCCCATGTCGACGTGTAGAGATCGCCTTGGCGGCGGGCCAGCTTCGGGCTGCGGCCGTTATTCACGCAGACGTTGTAGCGGAGGACGCTGTTCGTCGTTGTCAGTTTCCCCGCCCCGAACACGGCGAGGCAGTAGCCCTGTGCGTCATGCGCATAGTTGTACTGAACTACGTTGTCGTGATTGCCCCAGTCGATGTCGTAGACGCCTCCATCGACCCCAGGCGAGTCGGTCCAGAAACCTTCCGTGTTTTGAACAATGCAGTTCGTGCAGCTCCATGTCCAGATACCGTTCGGCGTTCCAATCGTTTCTGTCGGTTGCAGGCCGGTGAGCCACGCGGCGCTCTTTTCGATCACGCCGTTTTCAGCCGAGAAGATGACAATGCCATCACCGTAGACGTGGTGCACGATGGAGTTGCGGATCGTGACGTTCCGCACGCCGCTGGCGTAAATGCCGGCCCACTGCGTTGTGTTATACGCGGTGACGCCCTCAATGATGATGTCTTCGAGTACGGCCCCATTCTCTCCCGAAACCACTACCAGCCCTGACCGTTTTTCCTTAACGGTCCCGGCCACGTCGTGTACAACTACGTTGCGAATCCGGTAGTAAGTCAGTTTCTCTTTCTTAGTAGCGCCAACGTATATTCCAAAGTGATTGCCACCGCTGGTTTCCAGGTGTTCAATCTCCCACCCGTGCTGATCAACCAGGTTCACCGCAGCCTCTGCGGAACCGGCTTCGATGACCGGTAGCGGCCCGTCGCCATAAGCACCGATGCGTATCGGACGGCCATCCTCCCCTGAGCCCTTCGGAGACAACGAACCGGAGCAGCGGGTGCCACGCCGCAACAAGATCGAGTCGCCTGGGGCAAAGGTTGTGTCCGAAACTCTTTGCAGGGTCTTCCATGCGGTTTGCTCTGATGTGCCCGCCCCGCTGTCCGAGCCAGCGGCGCAGTCGACGTAAACGGTTTTGCCCACAGCTGCAGAAGTTATGACGAACGTAAGAAGGAGAACAACGATTGCATTACGCATGATTCAGCGATCCTTAGCAAAAATGCTGCGGCGGTCTACGTCCAGACTCCAAAAAAGGCCGGCGGTATGTTCCCACCGGCCGTGTCGGAGGCAGTGCAGTGAGACGTCAGTCAGCGACAACGCTGTCTACTGCTCGGCAACTATGGCCAAGTCCCACGGTCCGATATTCAGTGAATGCCCCTTAGCGACGGGCTTGTTCGTCAGGAGGTCCGCACCGTCCGCGTAGGGATAAGCGACCGACTGCTTGGCCCCGGAGAAGTTCAGGTAATAGTGCAGCGTTTTTCCCTGCGAGTTGTGACCATGGCGGACCTTGACCATATCTGGCAGATTCTGGTCCGGCGACGTTAGCGCGGCGCGGCGCACGATGTCGCGAATCACCTCACGTTGCAGAACATCAGTGACGTTCGTCGCTTCATAGGTCAAGGTGCCGTTGCCGAACTTGTTGCGCGTGATGGCCGGGAACTTCCAGTACGGGTCATCCAGTGACTCGATCGCCTCGGCAGTGTCGGGAACCAGGAATTCCGCCCAAACGGAGCCTGTGTTCTGGTCACCCGTTCGATACGCGTCTGGGACGAGTTTCACCGGTTCCGCCAGGTTGGTGAACTCCTGGTAGTGAAAACCGGCTGCCGCGCGCAGCGGGCCCGGAGCCATTACGTCGCGCACCGTCGAGTGCTCGTTCGTGAATCCGCTCTTGAAAGACATCAGGACGTGTCCGCCGCCCTTCACGTAATCGGAGATCTGCTGCAACACGGCGTCAGACGCGCTGTATAGCGGTGGAACCAGCAAGACTTTGTATCGCGAGAGACTCGCGTCTCCGGCCTGAACGAAATCGGGCTCGATGTTCAGGTCATACAATGCGTTGTACATCTGCTGGAGCACGGTCATGTAGTTCACGCGATCGCTTACCGGCATGTAGCTGATGGCGTTGGCGGAATCCGTGCTGACCAGGATGGCAACCTTGTTGTCTTTCTTCAGGTTGACCAGTTGCGGACCGATCTTCTTGAGTTCGCCAGCCACACGGGTTACTTCTGCGTATGCGCGGTTGGGTTCCAGATCGTGCGACAGGACGCCTTTCCAGTACGTCTCCTGGCCGTAGTGCAGAGAGTGCCAGTGCCAGTACTCCACCATGTTCGCGCCCGCTGCCAAATGGGTATAAACCACAAGCCGGAGTTGCCCGGGGTACTGGGGATATTGGCTGCGCGAGTCCCAGCCAATCGTCTGCGCGTTCGTTTCCGTAACCAGGTAATTGGTGTTCTTTAGCGAACGACCAATATCGCCCGATAGCCAAATACTGCGGGCGTTCAAACGCTGTTGTGTTTGGAAATAGGGATTCTCTGCAACGACATCGAGATTGCGCGCGATCGCCCACTGGTCGAGGTTGGTATGCACGCCGCCGCTGAAATCCTGTGTGACGAACTGATCGGCACGCTTGTACTCATTGACGATCTTCGCCTGCCACGCAAGATAATCGGTCACGATGTCGTGCTGGAAGTTTTCCCATTCGAGCTTGTAGCCGGGGTTCAGCATTCCGTTGCGCGGTGGCAGGTCTTCCCACTTGTCCACAAGCTGGCCCCAGTAAACCAGCCCCCAGGCCTTATTCATGGCTTCTGGCGTGCCAAACTTCTTCTTGAGGCGCTCCAGGAACGCAGCGTTGGCGTACTGCGTCGGGACGAACGTCGGGAACGTCTCATTGTCTATTTGGTATCCGATCACCGCCGGATGATCTTTGAAGTGACTGATAATCTGGCGAATGACACGCTCGGCAGCCTGCCGGAAGTACGGGTTCAGAAAATCGTAGTTCTGGCGCGGACCGTAAAATCCGGGCGTGCCCGACGAGGGATAAGCAGGGTCGTAAGGGTCTGATAGCTGCGGAACCGTGCCGTTGTGCGTCACCACGATCTCCGGATGGGCCCTGTAAAGCCACGTCGGGATCGAGTACGTCGGCGTCCCCAGGATCACCTTGATGCCCGCGTTGTGCAGCCGGTCCAACACCCGTTCCATCCACGCGAACTGAAAATCTCCTTCGCGCGGCTCCCAACTGCTCCACGTCGATTCCCCGACGCGCACCACGCTGATACCGGCCTTCTGCATTAGTTCGACATCTTTGTCGAGCCGGTCCGATGGCATGTATTCGGGATAGTAAGCAACCCCATAAAGCACCGTGTCCATTCGGTTGGGGCTGAATGTCGCGACTCCGGACCCACCGGATTGCGCCGACAGACATATCGAAAGGAGTATTAAGACGGTGGACAGCCTCAAAGCAGCCACAAACAGTTTCATAGAGCCTCTGTTCAATAAGATCAAAGAATCAGAACTGATTTTCCGGCGCTAGCGCGGTTGATTCCCGCAAAACCAACTCAGTATTCAGCTGGTACTCGGACCCATGCTCCGAGGGCACTTCTCTTTGGATATCGGCCAATAACGCCTTGAACGCTAGGCGCGCGAGTTCGGCCTGCGACATCCGGACAGTAGTCAACGGAGGAAGCATGAAGCGCGCCAGCCGGATGTCATCGTAGCCAACCACGGACAGAGACTCCGGAATCGAGATGCCCCGTTGATCGCATTCATGCATCACGCCGAGCGCAGTCATGTCGTTGGAACAAATCACCGCGGTAGGACGCTCCTGAACAGCCAGCAGCGAACTCATTGCTTTCATGCCGCCTTCAATGGTGTGATCGCCTTCAACGATGAGCGCGGCCTTCGGCTCCAAGGCGATTTCACGCATCGATTTTTCGAACGCGGCGAGTCGGGCAATAGCCGACTTCATCTTCAGCGGGCCCGAGATAAACGCGATCCTGCGGTGGCGCAACGCTGCCAGGTGCTGCACAGCCTGGCGAATGCCATGAAGATAACCGATTTTGATATTGCTGACCCGCCGCACGGCCGGACCCACATCGACAAAGACCAGAGGCGTATCGCGGAATTTAGGATCGTCTACCAGGATGGCCTCTTCCATTCCGAAGGTCATGACTGCCACACCGTCCACGCGGCGCTCAATCATGCGCCGCACCGAGATTTCGGTGCGCTTTGGGTCGTTGTATGTGGAACTCAACAGAATCTCGTACCCATGCTGAACGGCCATGTCCTCAAACGACTGGACGATCTCCGGGAAAAACGGATTAGTTATTTCCGAAACAATCAAACCGAAAATGCGGCTCCGGCCCGAGACCAGAGCACGAGCCTGACTATTTGGGTAATAGCTCAGTTCATTGACCGCGCGCCAAACACGCTTTGCCAGCAACGGGTCAACTGACTTGATGCCGTTGATGGTGCGCGATACCGTCGCCGTAGACACGTTCGCACGCTTTGCAATCTCACGTATGCTCATCGCGAGTCAGCCAGCCGGTACCCCGGACATTGTTGGACGATGGGTGAAAAGGGGCAACCCTCGAAAGAAGGTTGCCCTGCGGAGGCTAGCTGCGGTTTACCACTCGAACCGTGCGCCGAACTGGCCAGTGCGCGGGTCGCCCGTTACACCGGTGATCCGGCCGAAATTTGGATCGCCCAGAGATGTGACTGGGTTCGCCAAATAGTGTCGGTTGAAGATGTTGTAGAACTCGAAACGGAACTGCAATTTGTAACGACCGTCAGCTCCCATCGAGAAATACTTTACTGCACTAGCATCTTCGTAGGCCTGCCGGGGCGCACGCAGGGCACCCGAGAACATCGGACCGCTGCTCAATGTGCCGTCGGCGGGATTGGTGACCAGGGTCGGGTCAAACGATAGCTTCCCCAGTTCATTGCCAGTTGTTTTGGCTCCCGGAGCAAACACCGGGTACATCCAGGAGATGGCCGGCCAGTAAGGATTGTTGACACCCTTGAACCACAATGGCAAGCCGCTGTTGTAGCGGACCACGGTCCCGAGCGTCCATCCACCGACCAATGCGTTTACAAACCCGTGCGAGTCGGCAAGGAACTTCTTGCCTTTGCCGAACGGCAAGTCGTAGGTGACGAAGCCCTTGACCACATGTGACATATCGTAGGACGTAAGTGAGTTCGCCGCCTGCTTCAAGTTGCCGGGATCCTGAATGTAGGAGTAGTACCAGCTTTCACCGAAAGCGTCGATCGTATTTCCGGTCGACTTGGAGTACACGTAGCTCAGATTGGCACTCAGTCCACGGCTAGACCGCTTCGACAACTCAACCTGCAGTGAGTCGTAAGCAGATGTTCCGAGCGGGGAATCTACAACAAACAGCGCTGCACCGTAGTACTCCATTGCCGAGAGCTGTGGATACGGATCGATAGCCTGGAAAGCCATGCCCCACCAGCCGTCGTATGGATACGCGACTCCCGCAGCCTTAGCGTCTGCAGCACTGAAAATCCAGTTGTAGAAATTGCCCGTCTTGTAGAGATTCAATAATGCAGTTGTGTCGGGGTGGGTGTTGGCGAGTGCACCGTCATGCAGCCTGTGAGACCTGTTCCCGACATAACCGACGCTCAGCCTAGTGTCGTTGTTCAGCTCATACTGAGCGCCGAAATTCATCTGTCCGGTGTATCCAGCTTTGAGCGCACGCGGATCCACGCTGACCGTGTCCCACGGGAAATAATTCGGATCCTGTTTCCCGGGCTGGAATGTGCCCGGGTAGCCGTTGTCCCAATTGAAGGCCGAGGTCACCTCGTTGGTTCCTCGATACCCCGGTGCGAATCCGTAAGGAACACCACTCCAGTAGTTGATTCCGATCGGTGCGTAATACAGACCGAATGCTCCACGCACCACGACCTTCGGGGTAACGGCAAACGCAAACCCAGCCTGCGGACCGAAGTCGAGCCAATCACGCTCTCTTTCGAAGGTATCGGCTCCGTTCTGAGCAAACTCCATGACGCCAGGAATGCCCAGTGTCGGGTCTAGTGCCGTCGTGTTGAAGTTCGCCCAGTGGCCGTACTTCTCATGGAGCGGATTATTGATTTGGTAACGAAGTCCGGCATTAACCGTGAGCCGGGTGTTGACCTTCACGGAGTCTTGCGCAAAAAGGCTAAATGTCTTGCGCCGTCCGTAAAGGTTGAAAGGTGTGTCCTGAGAAGCCTTCTGTACTTCTCCCAGCAGGAAGCTGGCCAAACCTGCGCCAACCTTCCCAGCGTACGGCGTACCGGGCGCCCCCGTGTAGCTGTTGGAGAACGTGAAATGGAGGGTGCCGTCGCCAGCCTTGCTGTTGATCTGCATGGCTCGCAACTCGCCGCCGAACTTAATCGTGTGACGGCCTCTCACCATCGTCACAGTGTCGCCCCAGACGTAATTGCCGGCGACCCAATGTCCCTGCCAGCTATTGCCAACTGTGGTTGTGGAGTATCCGTTGACAGCTGGACCAAAGTTGATCGCCGGGAAATTGTTCGCTCCAGTATCGCCAAAACCGAGCTGCTGGTTCCAGTTCGTGCCCTGCAGCGACGGAACAGAACCGTTCAGGTATTCGTTATAGGTGAAGTTGAAGACATTAATCGCTCTCGGCGAAATCGTGTACTGGTCCGACAAACGCCACGAATTGCTGATGACACGCTGCGTTCGGGCCAAAGTCATGGGCCCGCCATCGGTCGTGCCTGGAGCCCAGATTCCGCCGGAATCGTTCAACGTGCGTGGACGCATGTTGTAAATCCAGGAACCGGACAGGCGGTTGTTGTCCGAGAGATTGTGATCGACTTTAACCGTAACCTCGATTGGAGTCTGTGAGGGAGTTCCTTTTGCCGGAGAACGCAGGTTCCCGGTTAAGCTGTCGATCTCAGGCGTGTAGTACTTCTTGTAGAGGTCAACGATCTGCTTGGACGTCGAACTGAAGCGCGACGGGTCGATCGTATTTCCTGGAAACGGACAGCCGGTCAAAGGGTCAAAAATCGAGCCTGACAGAATGGGAGCGCCGGTGCAAGCGTTCACCGCGTTTTCAAGCGGTCCACCAAGTAAAGCGCTGAAATCCCCGTTCAACATTGCGGTCGTCGGCACTGTTGCAGCGCCTGTGCCGGGTCCAATGCCGCCCATTCTGAAGTCGTGTTCGACATACTTCTCAAGAGCGCCGAAAACGAACGTTTTGTTCTTGATGATCGGACCACCAGCACTGAAGCCATAATCCCAGAAGCGACTCTTGGGTTTGCTCGTTGCGCCCCACGGAGTCGCGTCCAGAATTTCGTTGTGGCCGAAGCCAAAGGCGCTCCCATGAAACTTGTTCGTTCCCGACTTCAGACCGAAGTTGATGACGCCACCACTCGTCACGCCACGCTCGGCATCCAGACCACTCGTCTGGGCCTGCACCTCTTGTACCGCTTCCATCGTGGGACTTGCTTCCATCACATCGCCCTGAATGGAAGAGTTCTGCGTGGTTCCGTCGATGATGACTTCTTTCGTGAAGTTCTGAGTGCCGCTGATCACAGCGGTCCAACCGTTGCCTTCCACACCAGGCGTGATGGCAAACGCAAAGTTTTCAACTTGCCGCCCGCCGCCTGCGTTGAGTGGCAAATCCGAAACGACCCCACCCTGCATGTTTGTTCCGAGAACAGACGTCTGAGTGTCCAACACCGGAGCTTCTGTCGTGACTACGACGGAGTCGCTGGTGGTACCCACGGGCAACTCGACATCGATCTGCGCAACCTGTGCGGTTGACAATGCAATACCGCTTCGTTCCAGTTTCTTGAAACCGTCTTTGTCGAAAAGGACGGTGTACTTCCCGATGGGGAGGTTGAGGATCGAATAGAGACCGACGTTGTTCGTCACCGTTGTGGTGCGCACCGCCGTGTTGACGTTGACCGCAGTAACAGTAACTCCGGGTATGACCGCTCCGGTCGGATCTTTCACCGTGCCTGTGACTGTTGCACGGTCCGACTGGGCCCATAGTGCACCGGCGATCAAGAGAATGAGGGACAGCGCTAAGAGTACTCTTCGCATATTGCCTCCTGAAACCGCTTACGCCGGCGGAGCAAGTGCGCTAACACAGCGTAGCGACCAGCCCGGCGCTTGCGGGAATGGCGACTACTCGACTGCTGTGGCCCTTGTACGTTTCGGGTAAACGTGTACTCGGAGGGCGAACTTTCAGCCACTTAGAGTAAACGTTTACGCGAGCAGTCGAACAATACTCCCGCAAATCAGACGTGTCAAAGAAAATCTGAGACTCGCAACCTGAGCCGCGTCTCTCAGTCCTCCACGCGATAAACACTGCCCTTCACCGACACCGCGTCTTTTTCCGCCGACGACAGTTGGATTGTGACCGCTTGGCCTGGCGTGAAGGACCCGGCTCTGACCTCCCCAGCGGCCCAGGATAGACCGCTCCAAATGACCTTGTCGTAGTTAATCTCGACCGGAAGCTCGCGCCCGTTCTGCCATGCTCGGATTCTAAAGATGTCACGCATGTTCGTGCCCTTAGGCGGGCCCCCCGCCCACGTCCTGCGCAGGCTGCCGTCGGGCGAATGCTGCTGCAGGATGATACGAAGCGACCCCTGACGCGGCGCATCGACAACGGCCTCAACGGTCTTCTCATCTTTTTTTACGAACTCAGCGGGAACGCGTGCGATGCTGCGAGGGATGACCACGTCCTCTTGTATGCCGAGGTCGTAACGCGGCGAGGCGTACTGTCCGTAGGCAACCACCGCCATCTGGCCAGGACCCAGTTTGATACGGTCGCCGTTCAAAACGGGCCGGAAACCGGCGTCGTGGAAAATAATCTTTCCGTTTGTATTCGACGGTTGATCTCTCGTCAGCATCGGCAGTTGGATGGTCTCGAAGCTTTGCGCGGGATTCACGACGGTGTACACCACACCGCTCGACTCGAATGAACCGAAGCCGTAAGGTTGCACTTCGCCCGGGATGCCACCGAAGGTCTTGGTGCGTCCAAAAGCCTGCAGGTGCATGTAGAGCGACTGCACGCGTGCGAACCAGCGGGCATCAGCATCGGAGATTAGTTCGAGGTTGCCGTGGACAGTGTTGATCCAACCGCCGCGTGCGAACATCAGAATCAGCGCGCCTTTCCAGGCGTTCATCTTGCGGTAGTAGATCGTCCCGGTGTTGCCCACCATGAAACCGGTTGAGTCGATGCGTTCGACGGGAAGATAGCTCTGCTCGTATCGACGCACCATGTGGTCGCTGTAGATATCCATGGAGCGCCAGAAGTTCAACTCCGGCACGTCAGACGGACGTGGATCCCCCGAGTACATCGAATCGAAGACCTCCAGCCAGCGCACGTCCACCGGATGCGGAAAAGGGAACGTGCCGGAAGTCGTCTCGACGTCGCCGCCGAACCCGTTGAAGGCGACAAGCACCACATCGGGGTTTTTCTGGCGGAACTTGCGCAGTGCTTCGCGGAAAGCGTTTTCGTTTCGTGCTCGTATTTCCTCACCGGACAGCTTCTTCTCCGTCGCCGGTGTGGCGGCCGAGAAGTCGACGAAGTCGAACTTGAACATGCGGATGCCGCGGTCATACCAGTACTGCATCGTCTCCATGAAGTTGGGCAGGAAGCCGCCTTCGGAAAACGACATTGCGCCTCGTTTCGCGTTAAGCGAGCTTTCCCACTCGGGGATCGCGTCGATGCCAACGAGCGTGTTCGTGCTGAACCAAAGGCCAGGGCGTACGCCGTTCAACTGGCATTTCTCGATCCACGCGTCCGGACCGTTGGGCCAGCTTGGCTTTCGCCAGGTGCCATAGCCGCCGTCCTTGGCGAACCAGAAGGCGTCCATCATGTAGTAATCGAACCGGACGCCGGAACGTCGCAGGCGAAGCAACTCGTCCAGTTCGCGCATCGCGAGCTTCTCGGTCAACTCGATGTTGTCGGACAATTCGTCGTAAGACGACCAGTTGTTGTAGACCGCAATCGGGTCTCGCAGCAGCGGGGCCCCCAGGTGTCGTCCCGACCACTCTGACGTCACAGCCGGAGTTTCGACCAGCTTGGCCTCAACGCCCGAAAAGCAAGGAACTGAAGCGCCGGAGATCAGAAATACGGTAATCAGAACTGGCAGCAATGCACGAACCACCTTGAAAGCAACAGAGTTCATCCCGTCTATGCTCTCCTCGGGATCGCCCGATCAATCTTGCTGGACGGCTACGTAGACTACACGAGCATTCGGACGCAAGCACGCGCTAACTGCTGTCTACCTCCGAAATGAGGCAGCGCTTACACGCTCCTCGATGCCCGTGGCAGCAGCCGGATGCTCCTACAGGAAGTGTGACCGTCAGCTCGGGTGCGCGTACCCTGCCGTTCGGGGCTTTGTGGAACCAGCCCTGAAACGGAGCTATGATTTTGTGCATGCGGGACTGGCTGGCCATTGCGGCGGTCGTTGTGGTTTTGGCTGCGACACCAGCATGGACGCAGATGCGTGGTGGTGGCCAATTGCGGGGTGCTCGACCTGCCATTGGCGCCCCTATCGGACAGCACGGTTCATTTCGTCCGCGCTTTGTTCCGCAGTTCTCCCCGAGTCCATTCGTCCGCCGAGCATTCATTGGTCACGGCTTTGGTCCGCCCTTCTTCGTTGGGCATGGAGCGAGGTTTCACCACCACGGGCCTCGGTTCATCTTCTTCAGCAGCTTCGGATGGCCATACGCATACTCTCCGGGATATTACCCTTGGTACCCGCTGTTTTCCGATACCTATGACGTTTCAAGCAACGCCTACGGTGAACAAAGCTACCAACTTCAGCAGCAAGTCGATCAGCTGAGCTACGAAGTGCAGCGTTTACGCGAGGAACAAGCAGAGCGAAGCGCACCACCGCCATCGCCACCTCAGCAGCCCCAGCCGCAGAGCAGCGCAACAACTCCACAGCCCACCACGCTCGTATTCCGAGATGGAAGAACTCAAAAGGTGAACAACTACGCCATTGCCGGCGGCACGCTATGGGTCTTCACCGAGCAACGGGCGAGAAAAATTCCTCTTTCCGACTTGGACATTCCTGCGACCCGGGAGACCAACGAGGAACAGGGCGTGCCGTTTCAGGTGCCGCCGCCAGCACGCTAAGAACTTGGGACGGGTGCCTACGTTCAGGTTGGGACGTGTGGCTTCACGCACTCGCAACAGGTGAGTTTCAGTATCGTAACGGTTTCGGGAGATTCTTCGCGGCTATAGTCGGAAATATGTAACCTCTCCACGCTCGGTCATAGCGGAAGCCGATGCGGAACATGCGCCAGTTGCCACTGCCATTCGGCGAGTTGAACACCAGGTAAGGAGGCCACGCCAACCCTAGGTGTGTCCGGTCTACGCTTCCAAGCACGACAAGATGGGGCTGATGTTCTGATTTCCACGACATGTGCCGCTGCGACCAGCAAATAACCGTACCAAAGACCCGACAGTCGTTGCCTTGGTTGATGCAGCCCTGATTCACAGCGGTCCCGGATGCCTCCATCTGTTGGCACACCTTCGCACTTCGGTAAAACGCAAGGCCGAACGCGATTCCAAGTATCACGAAGGTCAGCGAAATGCGTTTCATGAGCTTCATTGCCTACAGGCAAATGAGATGCCGTCGCCAGCTTTCAGCCATCGCGCGGTTGCTGGTGCTGGCTCGTAGTGGCGTCACCAGCTGCTTCTCTGGGTTTCTTTCCGACGGGCCGAGCGGTCATGTCATCTCTTATCCCTGAGGGATAAACCATGTACGTTGTCACCGGAGCTAGCGGCAATACTGGAAGTGTGGTTGCTCGGAAACTGCTGGATAGCGGCAAGCAGGTTCGTGTCATCGGACGCAACACCGATCACTTGCGGGAATTCACCAATCGTGGGGCTGAGGCAGCGATCATCAACATGACCGAAGCGGCCAAACTCGCCCGTGCCTTTCAAGGTGCCGAGGCGGTATATGCCATGATTCCCCCGAATCCGTCTGAGGCCGATATTTACGGCTACGACGAACGCATCACCACAGCTCTGGTATCGGCGCTGACCAACGCGCACGTGACGCGTGTCGTCAGCCTGAGCAGCATTGGAGCCGAGAAATCGTCGGGGACGGGGCTGGTGGTCGGGCTTTATCACCTGGAGCAGGCTCTCAACAGCGTCGCTGGGCTCAACGTATTGCACCTTCGCGCAGGATATTTCATGGAGAACACGCTGGTCCAAGCCGGGATCATCGCGGCAATGGGCAGGACGGCCGGCCCTCTGCGCGCCGACCTGAAGCTACCCATGATCGCCTCCCGTGACATCGGCGCCCATGCCGCCGACGCCCTGCTGCACCCGGATTTTACTGGCCACCAGGTTCGGGAATTACATGGCCAGCGAGATATTACTTATGCGGAAGCGACCTCCGTCATCGGTCAAGCGATTAACCAGCCGGGTTTGCAGTACACCCAATTGCCAGACGATCAGCTGCGCCCGGCCCTGTCAAAGCTGGGCATGTCACCCAACTTCATCGATTTGTTACTAAAGATGTCAGAGGCATTGAACTCGGGGTTCATGCGGGCACAGGAGCCGCGCACGCCACAGAACACCACGTCAACCTCATATGAGAGCTTCGTGGTCGAGAAGTTCGTGCCTGCATACCAGCAAACGCGCAGGGCCGCATGAGTTCTGCCTCGATGATCAGATCGTCTGCAAACCGGAATTCGGCCGAATTCGCGATCTCGTGAATCTATTTGAAAGGGCACGCCGCCGCACCTTGGGCAAGGGTTGCTTCGAAAGGGCTGTACTGTCCGGATGAGCCTCCGCAACATCATTTCCCACTAGAGGCGTAGGCGCCGCGTATGGGTCCAGAACGGATTTTTCTCCTCTCGCCCGCAAACATCGCCGGCATCCGTGCCAAACTGCTCCTGAACCCGAATGCGAAGGGCGCACTAGCTCAACGTTTGCGCGCGGAAGGTGCGGCACTGGGCGAGGTATTCAGTTTCATCAGCGGCTTGTATTTCCGCGGCAAATTGGCTTATGCGCGCGCGTTTGCTGCGCCACGCCCCGGCGTGCCCGGCAATTTGGTGATCACGGCTGGCGGTGGACTCGTTCCTCCGGAGACCATAGTCACCTTGAATCGGCTGCAGGAGATTTCGGCCGCCGATGTCGATCTTAACGACGCCAGGTACTGCGAGCCCCTTGTTCGCGATGCGCGCATTCTGGCCGGGATCGCCGGACCCGAATGCCAGGTCGTCCTTCTCGGCAGCATTGCCAGCTCTAAATACCTGTCGCCATTGCTGACAATCTTTGGTGAAAGACTCTGTTTCCCAAAGGAATTTATCGGTCGGGGAGACCTGAGCCGCGGTGGACTGATGCTGCGTTGCGTACGCGCGGGAGTACAGCTTGCCTACGTACCGGTGGCCGAAACGCCGCGCCACGGTCCCAGGCCACCCAGGCTCGGACCACCGACGCCTTGCTAGCGTCCGGGTGCTCATCACCCCAGAAGTGCCGCCTGATACAAACGACACGTCGAGTCGCGTCACCCAAACCCAAACCTTCCGCAAATAGCGCGCCGCCTCCGTGCACCGCCCTCTTTCGGCGCGGCATCGAACGCCTTATCCCTAC
>JAEZPW010000057.1 GCA_023441255.1 Acidobacteriota bacterium | reverse complement strand
GCTCTCGTAACCGGACCGCCGACGCCGTTCGCGACCGAGATCTTATCCACCGAACGAATGGCCGTAATCTCCGCTGCCGTTCCGGTGAAGAACACTTCATCCGCGATATACAGCATTTCGCGCGGTATCATCTGCTCCACCACCGGAATACCCAGGTCCGCCGCGATCTGAAGCACCGACTCCCTCGTGATGCCCGGCAGCACCGAATTGCCCAATGGCGCGGTCAGCAGTTTGCCGTTGCGTACCAGGAAAATGTTCTCGCCTGATCCCTCGCTGACGTAGCCGTTCACGTCCAGCGCGATGCCCTCGACATAGCCGTTCATGATGGCTTCCATCTTGATCAGCTGCGAATTCATGTAGTTCGCGCCTGCCTTGGCCATTGCCGGCAGCGTGTTCGGCGCGATCCGCGTCCAGGACGACACGCAAACGTCAACTCCCTGCTCCGCGTCCGTGCCCAGGTACTTGCCCCACGGATAGTTCGCAATCCACACTTCCGGCGTGTTCGGGAATGGGTTCACGCCGGCATCGCCATAGCCCCGGAGGATAATGGGCCGGATGTAGCACGGGACCACTCCATTGCCCGCGACCAGTTCCACCATCCGCGCCACCAGCTCCTCGCGCGAGTACTCCACTTCCATCCGGTAGATCTTCGCCGAGTCCAGCAGTCGCTGCATGTGCTCGTGCGCGCGGAAGATCGCGGCTCCCTGGGGCAGGGCATAACAACGGATGCCTTCAAACACCGAAGTTCCGTAGTTCACCACGTGCGACATAACGTGAATGGTCGCTTCTTCCCAGGGAATAAACTTGCCGTTGTGCCATATCCTGGCGGTCTTCTGGATTGCCATCCGCGGCTTCCTCCTGTGCTTGGGTCTGTGCTGCCGGGCGTACCCGCAGAGAGTTGAATCAGGCTGCTGACAGGAATAAAGCCGGCGGAAGACACCGACCGGCTTTGAATTCACCGCAACTTCATCCTGATGCGCGGGATCGCCATCCAGCGATTTCGCGCAGCCCTGCCATCCTCAACTTCAACGCTCTATGGAAACTCTACATTATAACCTGCAGTTTCCCAACAGCTACTTGGATGCCGCGCCGCCTCCGGAGGTGTTTGCCGCACGAGAGTTGGCCGGGAGGTTGACATCCTTCTGCTCGTCTCCGCGGAAGTACTTCCCAGACGCCGCTCGCATCTCGGGCATGGCCGCGAACGGCTTGCTGTAGTCGTTCCGGGCGTTCCAGAACAGGAAGCCTACTCCGCCCTTCGCATGTGCAACGTCCACCTGTGTTCGGATGTACTCAGGCGAGTAAGTCTTCGTTTTCCACCCAAACGCCTGCAGCCACGGCCGCAGTACCACGCCGGAATCCTTCGTTATGGCCTTGAACCGGTCCATTGACGCCCCAATGAAGTGTTCCGGTGCGTCTCCGGGCAGTGCGTAGCCGTCCATGCCGAAGAAGTGGGACGGGTAGATCATGGGCGAGAGTATGTCGCAGTGCTGAGCCATGAGCGGAATATCCTGTCCTGTGTGCGCAAGATCCACATTTCGCTGCCACGCCATCACCCCAAAGACATCCAGGGAGAAGAGTACGTTCATCGGCTTCAGTTGCTCGTGTGCTTGCCGCAAGAAGTCGGATATGACCTGTGCCCGCTGCCACTGCGGATGTGTTTTCTCGTACGCGAACTGTGCGTCCTTCTGGTCGCCTTCGGCGGGGAATCTAACGTAATCGAACTGAATCTCGTCCACTCCCTGCTCGGCCGCATACTTTGCCAGCGCTATGTTGTATTCCTGGATTTTCGGGTTCGACGGGTCCGTCCACACCAGTTTGCCGTTTTCACGCCACGCCTGCCCCGAACGCCGCGACCGCACAGCCACCTCCGGGTGCTGCTGAACCAGGTACTCGTCGCGGAAAATAGCGATGCGCGCTATCGCATGCATATCGAGTGAGTGGATGAAGTGCACGAGCTTCGCGAGGTTCCGGATCGGCACGTATTTGTCATTCGACAGTTCATGACGGAAAGGGATGTTTACCAGACCGTCACTATCTTTGACGTCGAACACCACGGCGTTCCCGCCCAGTTTCCGCCACTGGCGCATCATCTCCAGGCCCTTCGCGCTGCCGGCCATCGTACCCGTCTGGTATATTGCCCGCACCTCAAAGGTCTTCGGCACAGGGATACTCTTCTCTTTGAAGCCGGCTGGCAGCATGCCCGGAACGACGATGTTTGTTCCCTCTCTGAAGAAAATCCCCTGGATACCGGGATTCGCCTGCTTGATCGCCATTTCCAGTTCGGATCCAGTCAGGAAACTCGTCCTGGGCAGGTAACGATGCACCAGGCCGGGCAGCGTCTCACCCTTCCCGGTCACGTGCAGTTCGCTTCCCGGTGGTACTACCGGCGTCGCTGCAGCAGGCATACTCGCGGGAACTGTCGCAGTTCCGCTCGGAGTGCTGGCTGACGTCGGCATGGTCGAATGGTCGGCGGCCGACTCGGCCACTGCGCGCGACTGTGGTGCACAGGCGCCAAGAATAAGAATGACTGCAAAGCTCAGGACAGCGGAGCAACTTGAGAGGGCGGAATACCTTGTGTACGACATCGTGATTTGCGGTTTCTATCAGAGTTCCTGAAGCGGATACTAGCACGTTCTACTCTGAATAAACCTCGCAATCGCGCCCTAGCCGTGTGACGTTCGTGTGTGCACTGTCGCGTCCGTGCTTTCGCCTAGAGTTTTGTCCGTTGTTTTGCCGATATTCCGGCGGGCAGCCGGGGCCAACCCCATCAGCCCCATTTCGAGTCCGGTAGCAACCCGTTGCACATCATGATTGCGAGCGGCGCGAATTGTTCCGCTGATTTTCGCATCTAAATGCCTAAGAGAAGATAGTGGGCTGCTGGGGTTTAGGTCATTCCGCTGTAAACCTTTTGCAACTCAAATCCCTGCTCTTCCATCTGAGAAAACACACTTCGCTTGGCGAAGGGGGCCCTCAGACTTAGACGGCCTTTAGCTATGAAGACTGGTCTTAATACCGCACTCGATCCGACGCGCCGCAGTAGTGACGCTCAAGATTTTGAAACTGCCATCCGGCGCAAGATCGTTGGGCAGGATGGCGCCGTTGAGAAGGTCGTCGAGATTTACCAGATGTTCTTGGCCGGATTGAATCCGCCCGGCCGGCCTGTCGGCAATCTCCTTTTCCTCGGTCCTACCGGTTCAGGCAAGACGCGCGTCGTCGAAGCAATGGCCGAGGCCTTGTTCGGCGATGCACGTGCAGTCATCAAGATCGACTGTGCGGAATTTCAGCACTCTCACGAAATCGCGAAGTTGATCGGTTCGCCTCCCGGGTATCTCGGTCATCGTGAAACTCATCCGCTCCTCACCCAGGAAGCTCTCAATCAGTGGCACACGGAAAAGCTCAAGTTGTCC
>JAEZPW010000002.1 GCA_023441255.1 Acidobacteriota bacterium | reverse complement strand
GGACCAGCGTGTCCTCTCCGCACTCTTTCTTGATTGCCTTGACCAGGTCGTAAGCCGGTTGCGGCTTGATCAAGCCGGCCATGTCCTTGATGCAGATCGAGTCGCAGCCCCATTCCTTCAGCTGCTTCGCCATATCTGCAAACGCCTGGATGGTGTGCACCGGGCTGACCGTGTAGGAGATTGTCCCCTGCGCATGCTTACCGGACTTCTTCACGGCCTCAATGCAAGTCCGCAGGTTGCGAATGTCATTCAGCGCGTCGAAGCAGCGGAACACATCCATGCCGTTCGCGGCGGCCTTGGCCACGAAGCGCTCCACCACGCTGTCTTCATAGTGGCGGTAACCCAGCAGGTTCTGCCCGCGAAGCAACATCTGCAGGCGAGTGTTGGGCAGCAGCTTGCGGAAAGTCCGCAGGCGTTCCCACGGATCTTCGTTCAGGAACCGTATGCAGGAATCAAATGTGGCTCCGCCCCAGCACTCAAGCGACCAGTAGCCGGCCTTGTCCAGGTCCTCGCAGGCGGGAATCATGTCCTCCAGGGCCATTCGAGTAGCCATAAGGCTCTGGTGGGCGTCCCGGAGGATCAGGTCTGTTACTTCGATCTTCTTTGGCATTACGCGGCCTTCCCTTTCTGCCTATCAGGTATTTCGTTTTTCTCCACCGTTGTTTGCGATGAAGGCAGTCCTCGCCCCTGACTTGGCGTGTAACTCCTTCAATCTGCGGTGGCTTTGCCTGATGGTTGGGACGGCGTCTCCTGGCCGGGAAACCAGGTTGCGTGTGCCGTGGATGCCGGCACTGGAAATATAGCGTTCGTAATGCGCTAACTAGTATGAAAACAACCCACGTCTTCGCGGCACTTGCTTCACGCACCGTCCCATACCGATGAACCACTCGGGCGTCCATCTGCGTCAACGTGTTCACAGCTTTATGAATGGCTGGCATCCATCTATTCATTTAAATGTTCCAGCCGGTTCAGTGCTGTGATTTTCAACACATTCGGGTGTAATGTGACACCAGAGTTGTGCGATGTACGTCACATCCGCCTGTGAAGTTGCGGCACAAACACCCCAAGTCTGCCCGTTTGAAGCTGCCTTCCCCACTTCAGTTGAACGCCCTCCCTTTTTTAGGCGTCCTGTTACTCCAAGTATCTCAGCCATCAGCAGAAAACCGCAACGATTGGGGACCCGGATTATCGCCCTAGTACCATCGGATGGTCGATTATCACAACTGTTTGACTGCGGAGAAAAGCAGGGCGGCTGGCGGGCAACCGAAAGGGGGCCGCTGACCTTTCAGCGGCCCCCCGGGAAGACCTACTCGGCTCAGTTCCCTACCACCCTGATGTGCGCCATCATGCCTCCGTCCTCATGTTCGAGGATGTGACAGTGGTACACGAAGTCGCCGATCTGCGAAAACGGAATCGCCACCGAGACCGGCGATACAACACAGACTCCGTTCCGCCAGGAGGCGATGGTTCCGTCGCACCCCGGGGTGCCGTGTGGGACCGGAACGTTATCCATCAGCACAGCAGCGTCGCCTGCCGGAGCATTCTTCGGCAGCACGCGGAACTTGGTCTGGTGAATGTGGAAGTTGTGATCCTCGCCAGCTACGTTAACCAACTCCCATACTTCCGTCACGGGACGATTGCCTGACGCAAGCGGCAGACACACGCTCACCGACGTGTGGTCGAACGCCGCCAGGTCCTTAAAGGTTCCGGGCACCGGATCACCGTGCTGGTCAACCTCCTCGTACCCCAGTCCGAAGCTCGCATCGGCCGGAACTCCGAAGAAGATTCGCCGCTTGTGGCCGGCGGGAAGAGCCTTGCAATTCGGGTCCTGCAGCGACTCCACCTGCGCGCGCAGGTTCTTGAACCCTTGCGCGTCCATCGTTCTCAACTGCTGAGCGAGGGCAGCATCGCCGACCAGCGAGGGCAGTTTCGGGTCAGACGCCCTAAGCGTACCCGCGCCGAGCTGCTGAGCTATGCTGAACGGCACCGGTTTGCTCAGCCCTGGCAATACGATCCCCGGATTGTTTCCAAGCACACCCGTGTTCAGCAGAGCCGGCTTCGCGCTTCCGTTTACGGCAATCGTGTCGTTTACGTTTCCGCTGCCCTTCTGAAACACCACATGCGCCAGCTTCGCCGCAGGCCATACGTCGCCGTCGGGACCGGTGGGAAAACTGCGAGTTCTCAGCGTCGCCGAAGTGGTATTATCCGCCTGCCGTGAGGAGACCCAGATTTCCACTCGAGAACTTGGCATCATGCTGATCTCAGTCGCGCAGATCGCGGGTACGCCCTTAGCGTTCTCGCAGGCAACGAACTTCGCCTTGCCGCCCGACTTCGCGGCGATCGACTCAACTGCGTCTGGCTGCGCCGAATCGATCGAGATGCCGTCGATCGACAGTATCTGGAATTGCAGCGGCTGGCCCGTTTTGTCGTCCACAAGACTGAGAGCATAGCTGCGGCTTCCCGAGGCGTTCAGGAAGCGCCAAATCTCTCCCTTACCGCGTTGCACGGTAATTTGCGGGTCCACCTGACCGTTAATGGTGAAGAACCATTTCCCGCCGCTGTGATCCACCACGGCCCCGGTGTCGGCTGTGTAGATCTGCCCCGAACAGGCGCCGCTTCTGTCGTCTCCGTCGCCTGAAACCGCATCGGCAGCGCAGAAATCGGGGTCTTCCTGGTCATCAACGTCGCCGCTCACCTCTACCTGCATGTCTTTCAGCACCAGGTGACGAACCGCGTGCACGCCCTTGAACCCACTCTTGCCCGGGCCGTCACTCAGGTAGTCTTCCGGCTGGCCAATTGTGATCAGCCCGGCCAGTCCTTTCGAAATCTGGTTCAATGCCAGGCCGTGCACGTGCGGATGGAACCAGAAGATGCCCGACGGGTGATTCTCGGGCACGTAGATGTCGTAGTCGATCGGCTGATCGGTGTAATCCAGGTCGGCTGCGCGCACCCCCGGGACGTGTCCCGCGCTGTAGCCGAGCACATATATGAAATCACCGTAACTCGGATCGCCGTTTCCCGCCTTTCGTGGTTCGACGATCAGGCCATGCGTGTGAATGTTCGTGGGATTCGAGCCCAGCATCTCCGGCATCTCCTGCGCGTGTTCAGCGTCGATCGGCGCAGGCGGAAGTTGGTTCACCATGCGTATGCGCAGATGGTCGCCCGGCTGAAGGTGAAGACGCACGCCGCCATACGGCGAGGCCGTGCGCGCGTCGGCAGGACACTGGTCGTTCTGTGCAATCTCTCTCGGGCAAACTTCGTAAAGCCACGCCTCGGGATGCAATCCGCCCAGCGTGATCGGCTTGGCTTTTACGACGATCAGCAGGTTGAGTTGGTGGTTCTGACTGGCAAAAACTGGCGGTTCGGCGAGTTCTGCACAGAACGCACTGCTCGCAACGAACAGCACACACAGGCACACTACGAGCGACGTGGCACGCAACATCGTAGACACCTCGAATTTATTTTTGTCGAGAAACGGATAACCGAACGGTTCCCCAATCCGTTCAGTCACAGCTACTACGGAGGGGTGGCGCTTTCATCCCCGACTTACCCATGACGCCACTCTTCTCGGCATCCAAGGTAAGTACAAATTCGAAAGCTTTGATGTAGGCCAGGGTAGCTGGGTTGCAGAAAAGTAGTAGTCCTATTCTGCTAAAAACCAAGCCTGTGACTTTTCCGAAGGTTGTCATTCCGGGGAGCGAAGCGACGAGGAACCTCTACCCCGCCAACGGTGTTGATGGCGTAGGGTTCCTTGCTGCCGCTCGGAATGACAAATGCAAGACTCAATCGGCGCTCTTACTTGCGCCGCCATACTTCTCCAGCCACTTGAGTTCTTCGCGAACCTTGATTTTTCCGTGCCAGGGATTCTTGGCCAGCGGATGTCCTTCACCCGGAAAGACGAGCAGCGAGGACGGCACGCCAAGGGTGTGCAGAGCCCGTTCCATGAGGTAGCTCTCCAGCACGCTTACCCGAATGTCGTCGGCGCCCGCTACCATGTGCGTTGGCGTCTTTACCTTGTCTATCTGCAACAGCGCCGCTTCCTTGGCATACTGCTGCGGAGCTGACCAGGGCGTTCCGCCGAGATACCAGGCGTCATCGAAGGTCAGGTCGTCATTGCCCCAGTTTGCGGCGTGTTCAACCGCGCCGGCACCAGTGACAGCCGCGTTGAAGTTGTGCTGGGTGATCAGCCAGTTGGTCATGTAACCGCCATAGCTGTATCCGCCGATGGTCACCTGCTTCGGATCCACAATCCCGTCTTTGATCAGCGCCGCGAGCCCGTCGAGAATGTCCTTGCCGGGACGCGACACCAGGTTCGGCGCAATCTCGCGCATGAAGTTGTCGCCATAGCCGGTCGATCCGCGATAGTTGGGCCTGAACACCAGCCAGTCGTTACTCGCCGCGAGAATGGCCCAGTCGTACCAGTTGGCACCAAAGTTGTTGCCGTCGGCGTCTCCCGGACCACCATGAATGAGGATGAACGTTCGCAGGTTCTTTGCATTCTCCTTGCCCGGCGGGTAGATCAGCATGCCCTCGACGGTACGGTCGTCCGTCTTCCACTGATAGGGCCTCCCGGTCGGCAGCGCCCGGTTTGTGAAAACTTCATTCAACGACGTGATCTTCTTGGCCTGTTGCAACGAATCTAGCCCCTCGGCAACGTAGACCTCGGTAGGTTTGTCGACTGCCGACCAGATGAACGCGATCCGCGGCGAGTTCTTGGCTACCGAGACTTTCTCGTAAGTGCCCGGCCATCCATCTGCCTTCCACAGATCGGATGTCGCGTTCTTGGCCGTATACAACTGCACTTCCGTCCCGACGCGCCCCGCACTCACCAGCGATCCATCGCCCGCAAGTTCCCAGTCCGCAATGGTGCGATTGAAGTTTTTGGCCCAGCGCTGAAGTGCTCCGGTAGCAACGTTCACCGAATAAACGCGCGGCTGCACGTCTTCGTACGGCCCTTCCGCCGAGCCCATCTGGATGTAGAACACGATGTCCTTGCTGTCCGGCGTCCAATGCACCTGCTGCTCAAGCGCGTTGTTGTTGGTCAGCTGTCTCGGTTGTCCGCCGTTCGCATCGACGACATAAAGTTCGTAGGCCTTAACGCTCTCAACCCGCTGTGAGATGGCATCGCTGACGAAGGCCAGTTTCGTCCCGTCCGGCGAAGCTTTGAGGTCCTGCACTCGCCACGGCGTGCTGGTCACAACGACGGCACCTGGAGTTTCGGCTGTCTCTTCTTCCTTTTTCTGTTCTTTCGTTTTCGGTTTCGCCGCCTCGCCGCCGAGCGCCGCGGCCCGCGATATGGCATCCGCCAGCGAAATCTTCGCGATCACGTCTCCGCGTTCCTGTTCGCGGTACCGGACGGTGTCTTTCCATTCCTTCTTGTATTGGTCGCGCTTAGCCTTGGTCCATGGAGTGCGAGTGGCGAAGTAGATCGACTTCGAATCCGGTGACCACGCAAAAGCGTGTACTTCCTCCATTCCGCGTGTGACCGGCAGAGCCTCGCCACCGAGCGTCGAGATCACATAAACGTGTGCGACGTTCTTTTCCTTCTTCTCCTCGTCGTCTCCGTCGCGTCCTTTCGGCGGCGCCGGCTTGGGCTTCTGTTCCGGCTTGACCTGCTCTTGCGGAACCTGCTCTCCCTCTTCCACCTCCACGCCGCCCGGCATCTCGCGATCCGATATGAAGGCGATCCATTTGCCATCGGGGGACCATTGCGCGTCGGAGTCGTGCCCGGAAGCTGTCAGAAGCGTGATCCCGACGCCGTCACGCCAAAGCCACAGGTCCTTGCGGAATCGTTCCTGATTCCAATCTGCGCGCTCGGTGCCGATGACGACGGCTTTGCCGTCCGGAGAAATGTCGGCCTGCGTGTATTGCACAAAATTGAAGAACTCGTCCGTAGTGATGCGTGGCTTCTGTTCCGCCTGCTGCGCCCACGTCGGCAAATACAATCCCAATACCGCCAGGCAAAGCACAAGACGGCCCGCTCTGGTTTTCTGCATATCCTCATTCACCCCAAAAATGAGTATTCGAGCTCAAGCAATTCCCGCTGCTCTCGCGCGAGAGGCCCGATTTTACGTCCCCGGGTCAAGAGAAGACAAATGTACACGCGGGCTCCCGGGCGCCCCTTGCATCTTCAGAGACAGCTGTGAGCAAAAAAGAGAGCGGCAGGTGTATCCGCCGCTCGTCTCCAGTTACGCTCTGCCTCTGCCGTATTCCGTTCTTTACCAAACCCTGCAGGCGTTTTCGCGATACATAGGTTGTCCGGGCTTGCAGTTGAACGCCCTGTGGAACTCCGGCATGTTGGAAACGACGCCATTGATCCTGTACTTGCCGGGTGAGTGTGGGTCCGTCGCTGCGTGTACCCGCAGGTTCTCCGGACGATCGTTCTCGCACGCCCACTGTCCCATGCCGATGAAGAAGCGCTGATCAGGCGTGAAGCCGTCCTTGTCGGTCAGGCTCTTGCCTTCCACTTCCTTCTTCCACGCGATGAAGCCGAGCAGCGTTCCGCCAAGGTCGGCAACGTCCTCACCCGCGGTCAGGTCGCTGTTGATGTGGATATCATCCACGACGACGTACTGCTTGTACTGGTCCTTCACGCACTGTACGCGCTCATTGAAGGCGGCGGCGTCCTGCTTGGTCCACCAGTCGTGCAGGTTGCCGCTGGCATCGAACTGTCGCCCTTCGTCGTCGAAGCCGTGGGTCAGCTCGTGCCCGATGGTTGCGCCCGTGTTGCCGTAATTCGGCGCATCATCCATCTTCGGGTCATACAACGGAGGCTGCAAAACTCCGGCCGGGAAATTAATGTCGTTCATCTGCGGGTTGTAGTAGGCGTTCACCGTGGGAGGCGTCATGCCCCACTCGCCGCGGTCAAGTGGTTTGCCGATCTTCGCCAGCTCCCGGTGGCTCTCGAAAGTAGCCGAGCGCTCCACGTTTCCGAAGAAGTCGTCCCGCTTCACCTCAACGCTGCTGTAATCGCGCCACTTGTCCGGATATCCGATCTTGTTGCGAATTCCGTGCAGCTTCTCGAGCGCCTGTTTCTTTGTCTCGTCACCCATCCACGGCAGGCTCTTGATGTCCTCTTCCATCGCATCTTCGACCTGCTTTGTCATCCGCTGCGTCTTGGCCTTGGTTTCAGGCGTGAAGGTGCGGCGCACGAACTCCTGCCCCAGGGCCTCTCCCAGGTCTCGATCTACCCAGGCCACGCACTTCTTCCAGCGTGGCTGCTGCTCCGTCACTCCGCGCAGAGTCCTCGAGTAAAAGTCGAAATTCGCATCCACAAAGGGCTTCGACAGGTACGGCGCCTTGGCCCGCACCGTGTGCCACCTCAGGTACGCCTTCCAGTCCGCCAGTGGGCGTGACTTCAATTCCTGGTCAAGCGCCTTGAAGAACTCCGGCTCCGTCACATTCAACTGCGACACGTCGCGAACCCCGCTTGCGTCCAGGTACGTCTGCCAGTTGAATTCAGGCGTAAGCTTCTGCAGATCGGCAACCTTCATCACGTGATACAGGTTGTAAGGATCGCGCTTCTGCACCCGCGTCAGCGAAGCCTTGGCCAGTGCCGTCTCAATGTCCATCACGGTCTTGGCTGCTTGTGCCGCGGCCTCCGGCTTGTCGCCCAGCAGCGTGAACATCTTCTCCACATGGGCCAGGTACTTCTGCCGCAGTTCCACCGACTTGGGATCGGTCTTCAGATAGTAGTCGCGATCCGGCAGGCCCAAGCCTCCGCCCAACGCAAACGCGATCACCTTCGTCGCATCTCCGAAGTCCTGGTCCGCCGTGAAGTAAAACATCATGCTGCCGCCGTGATAGCCACTGGCACGCCTGTGAGCCCGCGCGAGGAAAGCCGGCACATCGCTCACCGATTTCAGCGCGTCGATCTCGTCCAGCGTAGGCTTGATCGGCGTCATTCCGGCCTTATCGACTGCGCTCGTATCCATGCACGCGGCGAAGTAGTCGCCGATCTTCTGCTGCACGTCCGTACGGTTGGGATTCGGCTTGGCTGCGTCTTCGAGGATTCCCCACAAGAATTGCGCGTTCTCGTTCTCCAGCTTGCCGTAAACGCTCCACGAGGCCTCATCCGGCGGAATCGGATTGTTCTTCTTCCACCCTCCGCAAACGTACTGGTAGAAATCGACGCAAGGGTCTGCGGTTTTGTCCATGGACTTCAGGTCCAGACTCGGGGTATACGGCAGTTCGCTGAGCGGGCGCTCCTTTTTCCCGGGCGCCGGTTGTGAGTCCTTCGGCGGCTCAGGTGCGTTAGGCACTCCGGGTTTCAACTGCACAGGCTTGTCCGGGGCTGAAGACGGCTGCCCCGCTGTTTGCGTCCAAGCCGGCTGGCACGTCGCCGCGAATGCAAAAGCCACCACTGCCGAGCACAGGAGTTTCCTCATTTCACGCTCCATCAAAGATGCCGGTCAGTTTACACGAGTGGCAGTGCGAAGCCCAACTGGCCTCCGGACGGACAACTCTTGCGCTTCGCTACACGTCACCATTCGCATGACCGAACACACTCGTCGCGACTTCATGAGGTTCTCCGGCCTTGCTGCTGGCCTCCTTACGTTCGAATCCGTTTTCGGATCGGCACAGAACAGCGCTTCGGCCAGGAATGGCGAGATGCAGTACCGCCCGCTCGGGCGCACCGGCGAGAAGGTTTCCATAGTGGGGCTTGGTGGATCGCACATCGGTGGCAAGGACCTTACGGACGACCAGGCGACCCGCATCATGCACGGCGCTATCGACGGCGGCATCACCTTTTTCGACAATTGCTGGGACTACCACGACGGCACCAGCGAGAAGCGCATGGGCGACGCCCTTCAGGGTGGCTATCGCAACAAGGTCTTCCTCATGTCGAAGATAGACGGCCGCGATGCGAAAACAGCCGAGCAACAGATCAATGAATCACTAAAGCGTCTGAAGACCGACCACGTGGACCTGATGCAGTTTCACGAGGTCATACGAATGAATGACCCGGAGCGCATATTCGCCAAAGGCGGGGCCATGGAAGCCATGCTCGCCGCGCAAAAAGCCGGCAAAGTCCGCTTCATCGGCTTCACCGGCCATAAGGACCCGAAGATCCATCGTCACATGCTCGATGTAGCGCGCCAGCACAACTTCCACTTTGATACCGTGCAGATGCCGTTGAACGTGATGGACGCCCATTACGACAGTTTTGCGCAACAGGTCGTTCCCGTCGCCGTGAAGGAGGAAATCGGCATTCTCGGCATGAAGCCTCTGGGCAGCAACTTCATCGTGCAGACCAAGGCTATAACCGCCCCCGAGTGTCTGCACTATGCGATGAACCTGCCCACATCTGTTGTGATAACCGGAATCGACTCCGAGGACGTCCTGAAGCAGGCCTTGCGGGCCGCATACGAGTTCAAGCCGCTCACGAACGAGCAGGTCGCCGCACTTCTTTCGAAGACCGCTCAACTGGCGAAGAACGGGCAATTGGAGAAGTACAAATCAACGCACTACTTTGACGGTACACACCACAACCCGCAATGGCTTGGTCCCGGTGGCGAGAAAGGTCAACCGGCCCCCGCATGATTGAGGGCCGCGGTCTACGTGATCCGCAGGTGTTCGAGGTTCTTGAGCGTCTCGCAGATTTCGGCCAACATATCCTGCTGTGAGAGCCTGATGTCGCGGAACTCAAATCCGTACCGGAAACCGGCGCGGTTCCGCACCACTGCGCCCACCTCCAGTTCGTCGCTTTTGAACGGCGCCCGCAACAGCACTCTCACGTGCTGTCCGATTTCCAACTCGCATGGGATATACGCCGAGACACCGCTCGTGCTCAGGTCCTCGCTCCAGCCGAACGAGGCTTTATCGCCGGCAAACACCTGGACGCGAACATCGACAGGGAAACGCGCAGCTATGCTCATGAAGGTCTCGCCCGCACGGATTACAGGGAGAGTGTAGACGCATCGGAGCTCCGGCAGAGGTTACGAAGGTAGGTTGGACGACTGATCACTTGCCAAATACGCGGTCACGCGGCCATCCGAGTAGGAACTCGGTATTTCAGAAACTCAATCCCCTCTTTGGTTATCGCTGCCCGGTGTTCGGTGGTGGTGATCAATTCGGCAATTTCGAGAAACGTCAGCCACTGCTGAAAGGTGCAACCGTCATATAGTTCAGGGTAGCGCCTGGCAGAACAGCGATAAAGCTCGCGCAACCGTGTGAGCGGCAGTCCCCGGCTGCCTTCCGCGGCTATGGTCTTGAGCGCCGGTACCTGGGTGTCCCACAGCACAGCATATTCCGGTTCGAAGGCGTCGCACACTGAAAGCACACGGAACGGCGCTCCTGGCATGTTGAGGTCCAAACGCTTCAGCTGGTGCTCTTCAGCCATGTTGGCGAACGCGATCAGCACGAGCGTTCCTACGAACACCACCACTGACGCGAGCGCCAAAATCAGCACAGGCATGCCTCACCTCTAGTTGGCGACAGCGACCTGGCGACGGTCACGCCGCCGCTTTCTCATGCAGCCCTCGCAGCGTGGCGGGCAGAGGATTCGGCCAGCGACCTCACCTGCTCCAGCACCTCATCCAGCTTTCGCCTGCGTACAGTGCCTGCCGCGCCGAGCGATAAGAAATAAGACGCGATTGACGGCACCTGGGAAATAGCCGAATCCATCACAAGCACCGGAGTTGTTGCACCGTTACGCTGAAGCTCACGCAACAGTTCTTCGCAATTCAGGTCCATCAGGCGGTCGCCTGCTACAAGCACGTCGAACGCGGTGCCTTTCGAGAGTTCAAGAGCCTCGGCCGCGCTCCAGGTCGTCGTGGTTTCAAGACCCTCATCTTCGAGAAGATGCTCAAGCTTTATCAACAGCTGTTCGTCGTTATCGACTATGAG
>JAEZPW010000442.1 GCA_023441255.1 Acidobacteriota bacterium | reverse complement strand
ATGAGAATTAGCTGTTAGCCGTTAGCTCTTAGCTGTTAGTGCGGTGAGTTAAGTCGGTGCCTTGGACCGAAGCGGTGGGTCGTAAGGCTGGAGAGAAATCAGCCATCAGCCTTCAGCCGTCAGCCATGAGCGATGAGTTCAGCGGTGTTGTGATGAGAATTAGCTGTTAGCCGTTAGCTCTTAGCTGTTAGTGCGGTGATCCGAGAGTCGCAAGGCTCAGAGAAATCAGCCATCAGCCTTCAGCCGTCAGCCATGAGCGGTAAGCATCAGGTAAGCGATCGCGGTAAGCATCAGGTAAGCGATCAGCGGTAAGCATCACCTAAGGCATCAGCGGGAACCATCACTTGTAAGGCATCATGGCGGAAAAATGTGGATCACCAATGCCTTCGCCATGCCTGCCAACCTTGTTCTTCTCTGGAAAACATTTCTCATCTAGAATAATCTCGCCTTCTTCAGAGTTCCTGAACTTGATGGAAGTGCCACTGCGGTACGGGTCTGTCCCCGTCCCCAGATGTTCACTACTTCATAAGCTGACCTGCGGCATAAATGATACGGATGATCGCTGAACTGTGGTCGATGTGTACCTACGGGTTGTTGCGCGGCGGCGGGCCGACTGTGCGCACGGTGCGACTTGCGGTGGTGTGCCTGGCGATGGTTTCTGCACTCATGGCCAGACAGGACCAGGGCGGAACAGTAAGCCACCCGGCGAACATGGTTGCAAGCGCCGCTCCGTTGAATGCTCAGCCACTTCGGATTCCGAAGGTGACGCGTGCGCCGAAGCTATCGGATTTTCTGGAGGGTAACCCGCGCGAGGCGGAGGCAGTCGTCACGGAATTCTTCCAAATGGATCCGAACGACGGAGCGCCGGCCAGCCAGGAAACGACAGCGTACATGTCGTACGATGACAAGAATCTTTACGTTGGCTGGATTTGCAAGGATGATCCGGCGAAGATTCGTGCCCGGGTGGCGAAACGTAAGGACATCGTCAACGACGACCGAATCACGATCAACATCGATACCTTTCACGACCACAAGCACGCGTACTTTTTCGATGTGAACCCTTACGGCGTGCAGCTAGACGGCAGAACGACCGAAGGGCAGGGCGACGATTTCAGCTGGGAAGCGCTCTGGTACAGCGAAGGCCAACTCACCGAAGACGGGTACGTCGTGCTGGAGACGATTCCGTTCCGCAGCTTGCGGTTTCCGCCCGGCCCGGTACAGGACTGGGGCTTTGTGCTGGCGCGGTTCATTGCCCGAAATAACGAATGGTCGATGTCGCCGGCGATCACGCGAAGGCTGTTTCCGGCGTGGGTCGGACAATTCGGGCACATGCAGATTCCCGAAAACGTGTCGCCCGGGCGCAACATGCAGTTCATACCGTATGGACTGTTCTCAAGCAGCCGCTACCTGGATAACACGAACGGTTTCCGGACTGAGAATGACGGCCGGGCGGGACTCGACGCCAAAATGGTTCTGAGAGACGCGTTCACGCTCGACATGACGTTGAATCCAGATTTCAGCCAGATCGAGTCGGACGAACCGCAGGTAACCGTTAACCAGCGTTACGAAGTGGTGTATCCGGAAAAGCGTCCGTTCTTCATGGAGAATGCGTCGCTCTTCAAAACACAGCAGCAACTGTTCTTTTCGCGGCGCATTGTGGATCCGCAGTTCGGCATAAAGCTGACCGGAACCGTGGGCCGATGGAGCCTGGGCGTGCTTGCATCCGACGACCGCGGGCCCGGGGAATTGGTTGCAATGGACGACCCGCTGCGAGGCGAACGTGCGAAGGATCAGATCATTCGCGTAGAGCGTGGCTTCGGCAGCCAGTCGCATATTGGGGCGCTGGTCACGAATTACGATTTTGGAAACAGCTACAACCGTGTGGGAGCAATCGACACGCGCATCGAATTGACGAAACACTGGATGCTTAAGGGGCAGGCAACCAGCAGCGTGACCCGTTATCGGGACGGCTCGTACGGCGCAGGTCCGGCGTACAACGTTTCGATCGACAATTCGGGGCAGCATTTCAACTTTTCTTCCGGCTTTGCCGACCGCAGCCCCGGTTTCAAGGCCGAACTCGGCTACATACCGCGAGTAGATATACGCGACTGGGACAACTGGTTCTCCTATAAGTGGCGCCCCAAGAACCGAGGCATCGTGAGCTTCGGTCCGGAGTTTTCGCAGTCGGTGGCCTGGAACCATGCGGGTCAGTTGCAGGACTGGTCCGTGACGCCACACTTCACGATGGAATTCCTGCGGCTGACGAACCTACTGGTCCTGAGAAACGAATCTTACGAACTGTTTCAGAATGTCGGATTCAGGCAGTCGATGACGGAATTGCAGTTCACGAGCGAGCCGTTCAAGTGGCTGGCCTTCAACACGGATTTCCAGAGGGGCGACGGGATCAACTATTACCCGGGAAACAGTCTGCCTCCCTTCCTCGGACACGCGACCAGCGCCTCGGCAGGATTCACGTTGCGTCCGCAACCGAAGTTGAAGATCGACCACTCGTATCTCTACACACGGCTCGGCGCTGACCGAGATTGGTTGCCCGATTCGGTGCCGGCGGCGACCGCGAGTTCGGCGAATGCGATCTTCAACAACCACATCCTGCGGACAAAGGCGAATTACCAGTTCACGCGATCGCTGTCGGTGCGCGCGATTTTGGATTACAACGGCGTGCTGCCGAACCAGAGCCTTGTGTCGCTGGACAACAGCAAACGATTCGGCACGGACGTGTTGCTGACGTATTTCGTTCACCCGGGAACCGCCTTCTACGTGGGCTACTCGAACGCCCTTGAGAACCTCGCATGGGACCCGCTGCCCTCGCCGACCGTGCGCCGCACGTCGGGCCTCGACACACTTACGGGGCGACAGTTCTTCGTGAAAATGAGCTACCTGTTCAGGTACTGAAGGATTTTCCATTTCTGATTTTTGATTGTTGATTGTGGACCCACATCTGCTAAAGGCGGGCAGATATGGGGCACCCTCGATCGTGTCAGAGGATTCCTGTTCGGTGGCGTTGAGGTTGACGGTGCCGGAGGTGGGGGTTGCGGCCTGATCCTTTTGTTGCGGTTCCTTCTTGTCCTTTCGTGCGAGCAGGTCGTTGATGAACTCGCGGTAATTGACGTACTTGTTCAGAGCTTTTTCGCGTTCGGCGGCAGCCTGATAAAAGGCCGTGGTGTTCTTGAAGTTGGTCGCGGCGGTCTGGAGACCGAAGAGCACGAGCCGGGCGGTGTTGTGGTCGATAGAACCGGTCAGGAGTGCCTGGATGACCTGGCCGATGTTGTACTGAATTGAGTCGGCATCTTCAGGGAATTGCATGTCGAAGATGGCGGTGGCTGCGGCTTCGGCCGGAAGCGTGGGGCGGCGCGGGAAGTCGCGGTGCAAGCGCTCGTGGAAGTGACAGTATTTTTTCCCGCGCAGGGCGGGCGAGCCGCATTGAACGCCATTGGTCTTCACATGCAGACAACTCATTGTGTTGTCGTTGAACACAGATATCCCCCTACCCCTCAGATCAGTGAAATTCCGTGATCTAAAGGGGTTAAATCAGTTGATCAGTAGTGAGAATTGGCTGTTAGCTCTTGGCTATTGGCCGTTGGCTCTTAGCTGTTAGTCAGAAGCGGAAAGGTGCGAGGCCTAGGGCGCCCTGGCCTCGTGCGGTCAAGAACATCCCCCTGCCGCTCAGATCAGTGAAATCCAGTGGCTAAATCGGTGATGAGAATTAGCTGTTAGCCGTTAGCTATTAGCTCTTGGGCTGTTAGTCAGAAGCGGAAACGTGACACGGATGGCGGCTTGGCCAGCTCGTTTTCAGGCTTCTACTTTCATTATGACAAATTGCGGGCAGGAAACCCGACAGGCAGGGGAAGGAAATATTTGTTGCTTTTTCAAGAGGATGTGAAGTTTTCCACTGGTAGCGAGTATTGACAAATTTACGCGGTGGGGCGACCGCCGGCTTTGAGATCAGCACCAGTGCGGTCCGAGAGGAACTGTCAGATTTTCTCGCACTAGTAAGGTGATTTTCCCGTAGGGAGAAGGGCGGGAACTGGCATCCTATTCCCGAATAGCCGCCGGAGAGTGCGGTATGTTTGCTCGGCTGGGGCGACTGATCGGGTACTTCTCGGACACGACGGCGAGAACGTTGGTCGCCGTGTTTGCCAGCTTTCTGGCGTTCGCAGGGATCGAACTGCTCATTCACGTGGTCCTGCGGCGGCTGAGTCTATCTTCTTCCAATCTTGTTTTTCTCGACGCGAGCATCGTAGGCGCTGTTGGCGCGTCGTTGTGTTG
>JAEZPW010000438.1 GCA_023441255.1 Acidobacteriota bacterium | reverse complement strand
GCGAACAGGTTCCTGCGCTTCGGGTCGACCGCAGGGATCGCATTCGTTGCCGTCTTGTTCGTGTTTCCGATTCGCCGCAGCCCGAAGGTTCAGGGCGCGCTGATGGTGCTGTTCCTTTTCGCCTCCGCTGTGGCGTGGACGGCGTGCGGCGGCGGTTCGCATTCGACAACGACTACTCCCGCCGGCCCGACATATGGGGGCACGCCGGTTGGGAGTTACGCCCTGACCGTCACAGCGAAATCAGGTGCCCTGACCCAGTCCGTCACAGTGACCTTGAACGTCGGGCAGTAGAGGCGAGGTTCTGCTCGCTTGGGCTCATACGGCTTCGTGTGCACACGCTGTTCAGAGAACGCAATGGTTTTGGAGAGCTTATGAAACGCATTCATGCCTTCGGTTTGTGGAGCAAAGTGTTCGTTGTAGGTGCAGTGCTGGCGGTTGCATCGATGACGGTCGCTCAGACGACGTCATCCGCTGCTCCTCAAGTCACGCAACAGATCGACGAGCGCCAGACCGTCACTCTGAACGGCAACGTATCACCGCTTGCAACCGCACAGAATCAGGGGGCGGTTGCGCCCGATGGCCTTCTGCTCGGCAAAATGACGCTTGTGCTCAAGCGCAGTGCCGCGCAGGAGACCGCACTGAAGGACCTGCTCGACAAGCAGCAGAATCCGAAATCTCCGCTGTTTCACCGCTGGCTGACACCGGCGGAGTTCGGGCAGCAATTCGGCGTGGCGGCAGAGGACCTGCAGAAAGTCACTGCGTGGCTGCAGTCGCAGGGGCTGAAGGTCGAGTCCGTGTCGCCCGGCCGAAACTTCGTCACGTTCTCGGGCACGCATGGGCAGTTGCGGAACGCTTTCCACACGGAAGTGCACGCATATACCATCAACGGTCAGAAGTACTGGTCCAATGCCACCGATCCGAAGGTCCCGGCTGCATTGGCGCCGGTCATCTCCGGGTTCGTTTCGCTGAACAACTTTCCAAAGAAGGCGCTGCACACGACTACAACGTCAATCCGCAAGGACAAGTCCGGGCACTGGGTGCGGACAGAACCCGCAGGACAGGCGAGCCCACTCTTCAATACTACGATCTCAGGCCACCAGCTTTTCGGCGTGTCGCCTTACGACTTCGCGAAGATATACAACGTTCTACCACTCTGGAATGAAGGTATTGACGGCACGGGACAGACTATTGCCATTGTCAGCAACTCCGATATCGATCCCGCTGACGTCGACGCGTTTCGTTCCACTTTCGGCCTGCCCCAGAAAAAATTGAACATCATTTATGTCGGGGACAATCCTGGCAAGAGCTACAACGAGGGCGAAGCCGATCTCGATGTCCAGTGGGCCGGTGCCGTCGCGAAGAATGCCACCATCGATCTCGTTGTCGCTTCGGATTCAGCCATGGGCAGCGGCGTCGACTTCGCTTCCATTTACATCGTCAGCAACAATTTGGCTTCAATCATGAACGTAAGTTATGGCGCGTGCGAGCGCTTGATCGAAGCCGCCGGCAACCAGTTTTACAACGAACTATGGCGCGAGGCGGCCGCACAAGGCATCACGGTAATGGTTGCCGCAGGTGACGCAGGCGCCGCCGCCTGCGACCAGGGTCAAAGTTCTTCGTATTTCGGCCTCGGCGTTAACGGCATTGCTTCAACGCCCTACACCGTTGCGGTCGGCGGCACCGATCTATACGGAACGTATACTGCGAACGACAAATACTGGGAGTCGAGCAATGACCCGGCCACGCTCGCGTCGGCCAAGTCTTACATGCCCGAGCTTCCCTGGAACAACAGCTGCGCGAGCCCACAGATTCTCTCAGCCCTGCAAAACATCGGCGTGACCGACGACGCGCCCGAAACTCTCTGCAACGACTACAACCAGCAGGCCGGTTTTCTCTCCACGTTGGGTGCCGGGGGCGGCCGCAGTAGCTGTTCCTACTCCACGGGTTCCGGTTACGGAGTCAGTTGCGAAGGCGGGTGGGAAAAGCCGGCGTGGCAAACCAGCGTCCCGGGCATTCCCGACGATGGCGTTCGCGACCTGCCGGATGTCTCGCTGATGGCTGGCAACGGGATCTGGGGAGCCTTCTATGTCTTTTGCCAGTCAGACGCGACCGTTGCCCGGCAATGCGATGTAAACACCGAAGTCCAGGGAGCAGGCGGCACGTCATTTGGAGCGCCTGCGTTCGCCGGCATCGTTGCACTCCTTCAGCAAAAGACGGCATCGAAGCAGGGCAACATCAATTACGTGCTCTATCGCCTGGCCGCTTCGCAGTACGGCAACGACATAGGTGCCTGCGACTCGTCCACCGTGGGCGGCGACAATTCATGCATGTTCTACGACGTCACGCAGGGAACAAATTCGGTGCCCTGCTATTCGTTCGGGTACGACTGTGTCGTCAACGACGGCGCGGACATGTACGGCGTGCTCCCCGGCTTCGATGCAGGGGTGGGATATGACATGGCGACGGGCATCGGCTCAGTCAACGCATACAACCTCATTCACGGCTGGAGCACTGCTGCTGCCACATTCCTGCCTACCGTCACCACTCTGACAGGATCTGGCACGACATTTTCGTACGGCACCCCACTCGACCTTGCCATAACTGTGAATGGAACGTCACCGGACGCTGGAACACCCACGGGAGACGTGGGAATCACCAGTAACATCCAGATCCCGAACAAGCAGTTCGTCGCAGGATCTTCCCTCGACAACGGCGGAGCCGCACTTCACACGGAAATGCTTCCCGGTGGCACGTATCAGCTCTCGGCGCATTACACGGGCGATGCGACGTTTGCGCCCAGTGATTCGGCACCCCTGCAGATCACGGTAATGCCGGCAGCAACACCTTCCACACTTACCAGGAGCAGGGCAGGTCTGACGGCCGGGGAAACCGTAACGTTCTTCCTCAAAGTTGCGGGAATCACAAATGGAGTCACTCCAACCGGCAAGGCAACTTTCACGGACACGACCACGGGCCAAGTTCTGGGAGAGGCAAGTTTCGATCCATATGTGACGCCCGATGCCGCCCCGAGGTCCGTCGCGTATCTCAACGTTTCGGCCGCGAAGCTCGCAACCGGAGAGAACAACATCACTGCGAGCTACTCCGGGGACGCCAACTACGCCGCGTCGACACCCGATGCTGTGAACGTGGTCTACACGCCGCCGTTCGCGGTAGCTGTCACGCCGAACTCGCTGACCCTTGACGTCAGCACCGGAAAAACGATTACCACCACGATTGTCGTCATGCCCAATGTTGGCTCCGTTAGTGCGGCATCGCTGAACTTCAGTTGCCCCTCGAACTTGCCGCTGGGATTGACTTGCTCCTTCAGTGCACCGACACCCGGGCCAGCCGGCAGCTACTCATCTGTTCTAACCGTTGCAATGGGGACAACGCCGGTACCAAGCTTCAGGGTCGTCGCACGGAACCACTCGAATGCGCCCTTGCAGAAGCTCAGCTGGGTTTTGGCTGGAGCTTTGACCGGGCTTGCGGGGCTTGTAATGGTCGGACTGCCTGGGCGGAAGAATAAGGCTGGCTTGATCGTCGCGTTATTTGTCATCAGCACTCTGTCGCTGACAGTCGCGTGTGGTGGCGGCAGCAAGAGTACGGAAAACAATGCACCTCCAACTCCGATTGCGACCACGGTTGCCTTATCCACTTCATCATCGACTCCGGATATGAACAGCACCGTTACCCTCACGGCAATCGTTACGCCAGCCTCGGGGGCAGGAATCCCAACTGGGAGCATTGCCTTCATGGATGGAACAACGAATCTCGGCAGCTCGAATCTGGCGAGTGGAAAAGCGACGTTTTCCTCGAGCACGCTGGCGGTGGGGGACCATGCTCTGACGGCAAAGTACAGCGGTGATTCATCCTATACCGCTTCAACTTCCTCTGCCATCACCATAGACGTAACTTTTGCATCCACAGTTGCAGTCAGCGTCTCGGACAAGTCGACGGGATACTCAACAACCACGAATGTCAACGTAACCGTTAAATAGCGTCACACGACTGCATGGGCACTGCGCACCCGCGACGAAGCAGTGCGCAGTGTTCGTGCCCCAATATGTTAGTCCCTAGTTGTCGGCTAGTGTGACGTGATCGGAGAGGGCCCTCAGCTCTCCGGACGCTTCAATGAGGACATAGGTTGCAAGTATTTTCGGGGGTCGGTGCTCAGGTTCGACAATCCGCCCGTTTCCTCCGGCGGGACGGAATCGGACTGAACGGCGAGGAACGGCCAAACTCCCGCGGTAAGTGCACGACGTGAAGTAGATCACAGCCCGAAAACTACTGCGCAATCTACACTGGCTTTAAAACACAACAGAGCCCGTATCCGTGACCGATTCCATCTCCATGCGCCTCACTCCTACCCAGATGTCCGTCATCTGGCCGGGGCTCGACTTTCTGGTGAGAGCAGAGGTGAAACGGCAGGAGAAGGGGACTGCGATGTATCAGTACCCATCCCGAGTCTATCCCCCACCTTCAGGCTTCGACCTAGGAATTAGGCACCCGGAGATGATGAACATTGTCATCGGGATTTGGCGAAGCCTGCGAGCGAAGCAAACGCATGGCGGTCGGGTACACCTAAATTGCACTCAAATTCGCGCTGCGATTTTCTCACTACGTGTGACCGTCGGCAAAGACGCGACGGCGCAGACACGACATGCGCAAGTGTGATGAAGCAACAAAGACCAGGTTTCAAGTTGACCAGCAATCGCTTGAACGGCTGCACCAATCTTGCCAGCGTACCATTTCTTCGCTAGAGCGGCACATGAAGCGGGCAAACCGCTTGTTACGAGCCTCAGTCACTTCAGCCGAATACGAAGCCGTGACAGAACGGTGGCGAGGACATCTGCGCTGGATGCGCCTCAATTTGGTTTATTTCAAACCAGTACCGCCACGTGTTAGAAGTAAACGGCGTTTCCAGATGGTGCTGGATGTTCTCACGGAAATCGCGATCGGCGGGTTGAGGAACGAAGGGTATGCACCGCCGCAACCGGAGGAACTGCGCCGAACCATACGGCTATATGTCGCGTCGGCACGACGCGATCGAGAGTTTCCTTACACGCTGCCTCAAATGATCGGGGACCCCGAGAACTTCAGCAACAGGTGGCATCTCGCGCAATTTATTATGGCCAGGACCAAACTTACGCGTCTGCCATGAAAAATCGTAAAAAGAAGATAGGAAGCCCGAACCTGACTGCACACCGCCGCGCGATCGCTGATGCTGAGGTGACGCAGTCGCTGTCGGAGTTGCGTCGAGCCTGGAACAAAATCGGGCGAGTTGAGCGCGGTGAACGGCTGCGCGAACTGACGGATGCAGGCTGTTCCACGCGAGGAATAGCGGAGAACCTAGAGATCGCAGCCACGACCGTGCGTCGTCACTTGGAGATAGCAGCGTTACCGGCAGCAGAGTGAAGCTGTCACCGCCGGTGCGTCCGCCAAGAAACTTCTCGCCAATAAGGCCGAGCGTAGACGCCTACAGCGCGTCATCGACCGCATGCAGATCGAGAAAAGCACAGGCGAACTTAGCGATTCTTTCGCAGACATGGCGATTGCCTTCTGTCGTGGCGACTTCATCAAGAACGTTCGAGTTCCTCGGCTCCAATTGCCGGAGTTCCTTTTCAGCGTCACGCAAAACGTCCACCGACTTTCTTCGTCGGGGGTGCGGGTTCGCCGCGTATCCAAGAAACTCGGCATGGCAGGACTCTTCACGCAATGGCATGGAAGAGGTCGTCGGTTCGATCCCGACCAGGTCCACCAAATCTTTTCAACGACTTACCCGCATTCAGTTTCACTGCAACTTCTCCTCCAACCCAAGTTCAACTCGCTGAAGCCGATTTCGCCAACTTGATCGCCTCAAGGAACTCCGACTGCGCCCTGATTTGAATGGCGTTCGTGCGGTGCGTGTACTTTGCCGTTGGTCGGGTTGGCCTGACGCAGCGCCGCCTGAATCACCGGCAGGTTGACACCGCTCTCGGCGAAGAACGTTGCGAGTGAATGGCGCAGGTTGTGCCACCCGGTATATCCCTCAGGAATGAGACCTGCTTTTATCCGCTGCGGGACGAAGGTAATCCTTACTGTAGAGCGAATTGGCCAATGATCAGAGCATGCGCATGCGGGCTAGAGATGTCAAATCGAAGGAGACGGGCGCCGAGACGGCTCCAAAGCGAACCTCACAGATTTTCGTCTTGACGCTTTCCATGCGCAGCGGCCATTCGTTCATCATGCGCAAGGCCATACTCACTTGTTTCGATCAGCCTCGGCGAGTTGAAGGTTAAGCTCTGCGCGTTCTCCATTGATCAGAACGAAGCCGGAATCCAGAACTTGTTGCCCGGTGCAGTCGTACCGCGCATAGCATCGCAGGCTCGGCAAGGGCAGGAAGTATTCGATTGCTTCGGAGCTACTATTCTCAGCCTGCTTCACACTGGTGCTGAAGACGATGCCATCGAAATCGGAAGCCTGCTGAAAGTGTGCCAGAACCGGCCGAATGAGGTGCGAGATGTGGTCATCGAATGCCAGCGCCGCGAGTTTGTAGTGTGATCCGGTTGTCCCGCTCAGTGGAGTTGTGAGTGAAAGCTGAAGGTACGCACCTTCGTGAAAACCGACGAACGTTGGAGGCGCGTATTGCACGAAGTGCGCCTGTTCCTTCAGGTCGTACAGTACATGCGCAATCTCGCCGGAGTATTTGTCGTCGAGGGTGGTCAAGGTTCGCGGCGTGATCAGGCGTACCGGCATATCGGCAGCCTTGAGCAGCTTTGGCGAGACAGTCGCGTCCGGCGACTGGGGGAGCGGCGCTGCGGGCTCCGAAGAAACTGCTTGCGCAGGTGCCGTCTTCGGTTGCCGCAGGGCGGCGATCTTGTCGTCCGAAGGCTTCTCTCCGTTCACCCACACGTTGAAAGCCTCGGCATCGACGAAGATTTGACTGTCGAGCAGCGCGGCCTGAAGTTGTTCATCGTTCGTCGCCGTGATGAGGTGTTGTCCCGCGGCCCGCGGCACCATAAACACGACGTTCTCGGGATTCTCGGCTGCAACGCCCATCACCTTTCGCCTGACGTGATGGGAGATCTCGATGCCGAACGCGGTGAAGCTGTCGTCATTGGCGAAGCGGGGCACCGCGGCCTTGAGAAGCGGCATGA
>JAEZPW010000429.1 GCA_023441255.1 Acidobacteriota bacterium | reverse complement strand
CAAGCCGGGCACGGAACGCGGAAGCGTTGGCGCTACTCGCCGCCTATTCTGAACCTCATCCCTGCCCGGAAGTTTGCCCGCAAAGCAGGATATCCGGCCACCTCCTCATAATGACGGTTTAGCGCGTTATAGAGGTTTGCGTAAGCCGTGATGCGCGGCGTGATGGCGCGCCAGAAACCCAGGTCCACCCTTGCGTATCCGGCTGCATAGGTCACGAGCGGCTGCAGGCCCATGAAGTCCGAATCCGGCCGTCGTCCCACAAATGTCCCGCCCAGGCTTGCGCCCCAGCGCGGAGTCGTCCACGTAGCCAGCAGCGTACCCGAGTGTTTCGGCCGGCGAACAAACGGTGCGCCCGCCGCCTTCAACGGGTTGCAGAACGGCTCGCACAATGGAACATCCAGCAGCTGCGAAGACAAGTACGTGTAACCGGACTCGACCTGCAAGTGTGAATTCGCCCGGGCACGAACTACCAACTCGGCGCCGTGCGCCATTGAGCGATTGATGTTGACGTACTGGCTCTCAAATGTTGTCGGGTCGATGGTGAAAAAGTCGATCTGGTTCCTGAATTGATTATTGAAATAGACCGCCGAAGCGGATACGCGCCCCACGAACAGCGACTGCTCCACTCCTGCTTCCAGCGCGTGATTCTCCTCGGGCTTCAGGTTCGGGTTCGGATCGATGTTGAAACCACCGATGCCATAAGACTCAAAGAAAGTGGGAGCCTTGATCCCCGAACTGTACGAGGCCCGAAGGCGTGTGCCGCTGAAAGTTTGTCCGCCACGAACTACGAGCAGGCTTCCCGCGATTCGCGGGACTACCTTGTCTCCAAAACTCTCGTTGTGTTCGTACCGAAGAGCACCGATCAACGATGCACGCCCGAACGTCAGTATTTCCTGCGCGAACAGTGCATGGTTGCGGCGCAAGCCGTGCGTCAGTGTCCCGAAGACCTGGTCGCCGAAAAATCCGTTCTCGTCCTCAAAGTGATAGCCGAAGGTGCTGCGCGCCCAGTCCCGTGCGGAGTAGTCGGCCTGGTAGTCGAGTCCCGCCCGATTGATGTGAGCATAGTCGGCGAACGGGGTGTCGAAGCTGCCAAACGCGTTTTCCCGTCCGGGATCCTCGAAGGTGTCCACGTTCGTTCGTTTCTGGTTGTACTCGAAACCAACCAGTCGATGGAGCCATCCTCCGCTCGAGAACGTCAGCTCGGTGCTGGCAAGAAAATTGTTCTGGCGGGCGTACTGGTCCGTATCGGGCGGAACCAGCGGCTGCCCATTGAAGTTCCAGAACGACTGCACGCCAGTGCGGCTATTTGAGTGGCGAGCTCGGAAACGAAGGAACGCTGACGGAGCAAGCCGCACGCCAATGTTGCCGCCCTGTGCTGCGTTCGAATATTCGTCGTTAACACCCTGACCATTAGTGTTGGTCTGTTCGCCGAAGATGTTGTAGTCGACCACTCCGTGCGCGCCGGACAGCGACGCATAACCGCGTGCCGTCTCGAAGCTCCCTCCGTCGGCGCCAAAACGCAACTCAGGAACCCGCGTTGATCCGTTTCGCGAGGACAGCTGCACAACACTGGTCATAGCGTCGGATCCGTACAGCGTGCTTTCCGCGCCGCGCAGGAATTCAATCCGCTCCACCTCCTGCATGGGAACCGTACCGAAGTCGAACGTGCCGCCTGGCTCGTTCACAGGCACGTCATCAATGACGACCTTGTTGTAACGAGAATCGCCGCCACGGACGAACAGCGATGCGAGACCGCCGTGTCTTCCGGCTTCGGAAACGATCGCGCCCGGCAAATATTGCAGAGCGTCGGCGGCGGCAATGGGCTGCGTCAGCAGGAGCTGCCTGAGGTCGAGCGCGCCAACGCTGGCAGCCGAATCCTGGTTCGTCACTGGGGTACGGGTTGCGATCACCTCAACGGTTTGAGGCACTGAGTTGACTGCCAGTTGAACATCGAGAACCTCAGCCTGCGGCAGTTCGACGGTCACTGTGCGGGCGGTAAATCCGGGCGCGAGCACCTCGACACGGTAGCTGCCCGGTCCTATGTTGCTGAACGTGGCGATGCCTCCGCTGCCTGTCATCTGTAGCGCTACAGGGCTCGATTTCCCGGCGCGGAATATCGTTACGCGCGCTTTATTGATGGCTGCCGAAGAGGGGTCGACCACTCGCACAGTCAATTCGGCCGCTACCGCAGCCGACGGTAACGCGATGAACAGGCAACACAAGCTTAAGGTGAGGAAACGATTCCAGACAGAAGAGTACAAGCGAACCTCCCTTTTGCACGCGAAAGGGGTGCGTGGATTCAGGTTCGCGCCGGTCTCCTGGCTTTGCGAGTAAGGAACGATGGAACTCCGGTCCAACAGCGGCAGTTGCCTTCCCACGTCAAACGCAGTGGCAGACTGCCATTTTCCTCGCTTACAGTTGCGCGACAGCGCGGGAGTTGCACCCGCTTCCCTGGGCGCGCGAACCAGGGTGAAAGAATATACCCTTCGCCGGACCGAGCACAATTGCGTGCTCTGCAATTAACTTGAGAGTACTGGCTTGCACATGGGCCGATTCAAGATAGCCGCTTGGATCGTAGCAGCTAGGCTGCGTGCTTCTTCACTTCGCGGTACGCCTTCTTAGCCGCTTCGCCGTACCTGCCGCTCGCGGTCTTGTCATAAACACTCTTCGCACGCTCTGCCACATGGCGGGCGCGGCGCCGAAAGCTCGGCCAGTCCTCTCCCGCCAGCAGATCCTGCAAGTACGACAAGTCGATGCCGGACCGATCTACTGATTCTTGCGACTTCGCGCCCATCATCTTCAGCAACGCTCGCCTACCGGCATCCAGCGACAGTCCATACACGAGATGCGCGCTGAGTGCGGACAAGTGCGACGATACCGGATACTCCAACGGGTTCTTAGCCAATCCCATGGCGGCTAGACTGATCTCGTCCGCGCCCAGCCAGACTGCGGCACCGTAGAGGCTCCCGCGCCCGGTGGTTGTAACTGGCGTCACGGCAGACAGAACACCGTACCAGGCGCCCATGAGGGTTCCGAACGCGTAATGCACAACCGGCTCGGCAATTCGCTGCTGTCGTTCGGTCAGCTTGCGATGTGCCACCTTGATCGAAATGACTTCGGCGACCTTGACCGTGGTGGGGCGTTCGTCCTGCTGCCCAGAGTCGCGTCCTTCTTGTTCCGGGTCAGGTCCCCGCATAGCCTCGTGGCCTTCCTCCATCGCGCGTTCGCCCTCGCTCTGGGCAGACCGCTTGATCTGGCTGACAGCCTTCTTCTGCACTTCCTGGTACCGATTCATCACCCATGAAGCCGCCAGTCCCGCAACTGCCCCGGCAACGATGCTCTTCCACGCGTCACGCTCTTGCATGTAATTCCTCCTGCCGGAATGACTCATGGGATTACGTCAAAAGCCCCTACGTTGCCAACTCACTCTGATACGTCCTTGTGTATGTTGCAAACGGTGGAAGACTGTGATCCGGCAACTTCCTGGGTTGGACCTTCGTTGTCTCGAACTGAGGGGAAGTGCTTGAGCGTATTGCTGCGCTCAGCCGGGCTGTTCCAGCGCCGGCGCCAATTCCGGATAGCAACTCGTGGGATCACGCTGCTTTATTTTTCAGTTCACTGTCGATACGGCGAAGTTGTTTGTTTTCGCCTGTACGACGGAAATCTGTCAGCCCGGCAGCGACGGCGATCACTAAGGCCTGGATTCGGAAGAACCGCGCATCGTACTTGTCCTTTATCCCCATGAACGAAGGCATGGTGCCGACCATCGCCGCAAAACCCATATCGACGCGCGCGTGGTGTTCCATCTCCATGCGGTCGGTACGCCTTTCAGAGTAGTCGGTGAGCACGCTCGTGAGCAGGTGAAAAATGCCGCAGCCCGCGCTGCTTACGGCTACACGCGTGTCCCGTTTCCATGCTGACGTTGCGAACAGCAGAAACGCGCCTGCCGTGCCATAGTCCACGAGCGAATGCGCTTTCGGTGAAATGAACGTGGGCATCTGGTCGGCTAATTTTACGGCTAATCGGTCCAGCAGCGGCATGGCTTACCTCTCCAGCACGTTTGGTGCTCCAAGTGCCAAAGACGGTTGTTCGACGCCGCGCAGAAAGGGTTTAGAACACGCACTGCTCAGTGCATCATCGCCCCGCCACCACCATGATGCTTCGGACGTTTCATCAGGTAGATCAGCGGCACGCAGCACACGAACAGGATGGCCAAAAACCTGAATGCAGAAACGAACGACACCATTGCGGCCTGCTGTTGAACCATCCCGAATACCGACGCGTAGGCCTGTTTCGTCGCCGTTACCGCATCCATGCCTTTCGACATGAACATCTGCTTCACACCCTCGATCATGCTCGCCGTCGATTGGTCGAACGGGTTCACGTTAGCGCCAAGCACGTTGATGTTGCTCTGGGTCCTGCGTGCGTACAGCGTCGTCACCGTCGCAATCCCGACACTCCCGCCTATATTGCGCATGACGTTGAAAATCGACGTCGCGTTCCCCATCTCCTGCTTCGGAATGGGATCGTGGGTTGCCGTTGTGAGCGGCACGAAGATGAACCCCATCGACAATCCCTGGATGAACTGCGGCCAGAAGATGTCCCAGTAACCGGCGTTGAGATTGATACGCGCGAGATCCCAGAAGCTGAATGCAGCCACGCTCAGACCCACTGTCAGCAGCTTGCGAGGCTCTACCTTGCTCATCAGAATACCGACGAATGGCATCGCGATGAACGAGCCCAGACCTCGGGGCAGCATGGCCACACCCGCATCTAGGGCCGAGTAGCCCAGCAGCGTCTGCAGGAAGATCGGCAGCAGCACCATGCTGCCGTAGAGCACGAATCCAAGTACTGTCATCAGAAAGACGCCTGTCGAGTAAGTCCGTACTCGGAATACTCGCAGGTTCACCAGGGGGTGCTTTTGCAGTAGTTCGCGGACGATGAAGAACCCGAGACCAACCACCGCCGCGACAGTGAGATACTGAATAAATCGCGAGCTGAACCAGTCCTCTTCCTGTCCCTTGTCCAGCATCACCTGCAGCGCACCCATTCCGACTGCCAACAGACCGATACCCCAGTAATCGACCCCGCCCTTGCCGCGTTGAATATAAGGCGGATCGAATACGAACAGGTAGCACATCGCCATCGCGGCGATGCCAACCGGAAGATTGATGTAGAACAACCAACGCCAGCTGTAACTGTCCGTCAGCCAGCCTCCCAGCACCGGGCCGAGCATGGGCGCCACCACGATTCCCAGACCCCACATGGCCATCGCTTTGCCGCGCTTCTCAGGCGGGAATGCCTCGAGCATGATGGCCTGCGACAATGGCTGCAACCCTCCACCCGCCGCTCCCTGCACCACGCGGAAGAAAAGCAGTGCTGGCAGATTCGGAGCGATTCCGCACGCAACAGAAGCGGCAGTAAACCCGAAGATGGAGGTCATGAGTACCCGCTTGCGCCCGAAGTGATTCGAGAGCCATCCAGTCAGCGGCAGAATAATCGCGTTTGCAACCAGGTAGGACGTCAGGACCCACGTGGATTCATCGACTGTTGACGACAGGTTGCCGGCTATATGCGGCAGCGACACATTCACGATGGTGGTGTCCAGCACCTCCATGAAGGTGCCCAGCATCACTGCCACTGCGATGATCCATGGATTTATATACCGTGCTGGTGCGGAAGTTATTGTGGCCTCGGCCGTACTCATAAAAAAAGTTCAAGCACCTGGTTGGCAGTAACTAGTTGCGAGTACCGAGTTAAAGGTACCGAGTTGAAGTAGCCATCTTTCCTACCTGGCACCTGGTTGGTGGCAACTCATAATGGCTCAACTCGCTCGCCACCAGACAGGTATCCACGAACCTGCAGACCCAACCAAATCAAGAGACTCCCAACCAGGGCCGAAGCACGCCAACTCAGTACTCGGTACTGACTACTCGTTGCTCGTTCACTTCACCATCACCGTCGGCACAACCGACATGCCGGGACGCAGAGTGTGGTTCGGGTCTTGTCCGCCTTTGAACCGCAGCCGCACCGGGATACGCTGAACGACTTTGACGAAATTGCCCGTGGCATTTTCCGGCGGCAGCAAGCTGAAACGCGCACCGGTTGCACCGCCTATGCTCTCGACGTAGCCATCGTAATCGTGGTTGTAAGTATCGACGTGAATCCTTGCCGGTTGCCCTGGCCGCATGTGCTGCAACTGCGTTTCCTTGAAGTTCGCAGTGACATAAATATCGTCGAGGTTAACAACCGAAATCAGCGGCTGGCCGGCCTGCACTACCTGTCCCGGCTCGGCGTTGCGCCTGCTCACGATGCCGGCGAACGGCGCCTTCACGGTCGTGTACGTCAGGTTCAACTCCGCCTGTTGCAGGTTCGCCTGCGCCCGTTTCACAGCCGCTTCAGCAGCGTTGGCCTTCGCATTGGTGACCGCAACCTGCTGCGGGCCAGTCTGCGCGGCGCGAACTCCCGCTTCCGCCTGCGCAACGTGGCTCTGGGCAACGGCAACGGCAGCTTCGGCAGCCTGAACGCTTGCCCCCGCGCCCTGTTCCGCAGCCAGAGCGGCATCGTATTGCTGACGCGAGATTTCGTCCTTCGCAAGCAGTTGTTCGTAGCGCTTCAGATCCTGCGCGACCTTGTTGTAGTTCGCCTGCGCCTCGCGAAGCCGGGCGTTGGCCGCATCCACTTCCTTGTGAGCCGCGCTGAGGTTCGCGCCGGCAGTCGACGTCTGGCTGGTAGTCGTGGTCGAAGTGATCGGGATACCGGTAGATGCTGCGCGTGCTCCCGCTAACGCGTCGGCCAGATCGGCCTGCGCCTTCGCACGCGCCACTTCGTAGTCTTTCGGATCAAGCTGCACCAGCACCTGTCCGGCTTCCACGAACTGGTTGTCGTCAACCTTCACGGCCGTGACCGTGCCCGACACGCGTGAGCTCACCGGCACGATGTGCCCGTCGATCTGCGCGTCGTCGGTAGACTCACGAATCGAGTAGTAATGCCACGCATAAGCCCCGACCGCGATAATGACAACCGCCAGCAGCAGAAGCACCCAGCGCGCGTTCGGATGCTCGCGGAAAAACCCCCGCGCTTTCTGTTTCCGTGAAGGAGCTTCTTCCGGCCACGGCTCGCGTGCTTGCTCGTGCTCGGCCAGTTCCGGACGTTGCTCCAGTTCTTCGTTTTCCGTCACCCTGGCTCTTCCGCGGTCTGACACTATCGTTGTCCTCCAAGAAATTCTTTTGCTGCCTCTTCGGCTATGCCCAATGAGCGCGCCAGCGAGAGCTTCGCCAGGTTGTGCGCCAGCAGGGCATTTATGAAATTGTCGTTTGTCGTCGCCAGTGCCTCTTGCGCCTGGATAACCTCGATGTTGTTCGTCACGCCGGCCGCGAAACGGTCCTGCGCCTGCTTCACCTGCTCCTGTGCCAGTCCCACTGAGCTTTGTGCCACCGCCACTTGTTGAGCGGCCGAGTTCAAGTCGAGAAATGCCGATCGCACTTCAAACTCTACCCGGTTGCGCATATCGCTGGTTTCGGCCCTGCGCTGCGCGAGCAACGCATCTGCCTCCGTGATGTCGCCCTTG
>JAEZPW010000410.1 GCA_023441255.1 Acidobacteriota bacterium | reverse complement strand
CTTCTCGGGATCGCCCGGGATGTGTTCGGCTGAAGCCTGCTGGGGATTCATGAGCGGCCGCCTGATGTTGGCATATTCTTTCGAGATCAGCTGCGCCGGGATCCTGCTGTAATCAGGGTCGCCGTAGTAGGTATCGCGATCGGCGTAACCCAGCTTCATCGCTTCGACGACGGTATGAATGTATTGCGGCGAGTTCTGGCCCATGCTCTTCAGGTCGAAGCCTTCCAGCAGGTTGAGGTTCTCCAGCATGACCGGGCCTTGCGTCCAGAAGCCAGCCTTGTAGACCTCGATGCCGCGATAGGTAGTCTTCAGCGGTTCTTCGATCTTGGCGTGATAAGCGTTGAGGTCGCTCTCCTGGAGCAGGCATCCGGCCTGTTTGCAGAACGCGCCGATCTTCTTCGCGATGGGACCTCGGTAGAAGTAGTCGCGAACGGCTTCAATCGCGGCGCCGCGCCCTTTTGCGGCTGAGGATTTCTCCGCGGCCGCCATGCCCTGAAGGGTGCGTACGAGGTCGGGCTGGGAGAAGATCTCGCCTTCTTTCGTGGTTGCGCCGTTATGGACGAAAACCCGCCTGGTGTCGGGCCAGAGTTCGAGGAATTTCTGGTTTTCTGCGAAGGTCTTCGCCAGTCGGGCGTCGATCGGAAATCCCTGCGCCAGTTCGATGGCAGGCTGGATGACTTCAGCGAAAGTCAGAGTGCCGTAGTTCTCCAGCGCCATGAGCAGCGCGTCGACGGCGCCGGGCACTATGGCACTCAGCGGACCGTAGGATGGAATCGATCCGGGCTTGCGGTCGGAGGTGACCACGAGCTCGACCCGGCGCGGATCGTCGGGCTTCAGATTGCGATAGAACTCGGCGGTGGCAAGTTCGGGGGCGATGCCGGCGCCGTTGATGGCGACAACCGGTTTGCCCTTCATTTTGATAAGTAGCGGCATTTCTCCGCCCATGCCAAAACTCATCTGCTCGACAACGGCGGCAGCGAAGACGCTCGCCACACCGGCATCGACGGCGTTTCCGCCCTTCTGCATCATGCGGAAACCGGCCTCGGCTACCAGGGGGTTGCCGGCGGCCACTACGCCGCGTTTCCCCATCACGACCGGTTTCAGCGTCGCGCCGGGCGACATCGGTACAAGGAATACACCGGCCATGATGAAACAAAGCGTAAGGGTCTGGAGTATGGAGAAACGGAGCATGCGGCCTCCTGTGTTGCGTGGAGAAGCAGCTTATCGCAGGGCGAGGGGAATTGTCATGGGGAGTGAGAGCGTCCGTTGCGGGTGGCCGGAGGATCTGCGGCGGATGAGATGGGCAGGTGGCGCAAACGCGGCCGCCGCCGGGCTACGATCGAAAGGGCCGCCGGTTGGGGCACCGGCGTTACGTCGCGGCCCTGCCGGTGAGGGCACCGGCGTTACGTTATGCGACCTGCGATTTTTCGGCCTTGAGCATGGACAGGAATTCTTCCACCAGGCGCTGATCCCATAATCCGGCGGCAGCCTCGTCGCGCATGGTTTCGGCGGACTTTTCGTGAGTCATCACCGGTTTGTAGGGACGCTCGGTGCGAAGAGCGTCGTATACGTCCACGACCTGCAGAATGCGAGCAAGCAACGGTATGTCTTCACCGCGAAGCCCGTCAGGATAGCCACTGCCGTTCCAGTGTTCGTGATGATGGCGGATGATGGGCAACACGAGGCGCAGAGAACGCAGGGGCTTGCAGATAGTTTCTCCGTAAATGGGATGCTGCTTCATGATTTCCCATTCAGCAGGGGTAAGGTTGGATCCTTTCTTCAGGACTTCGTCGGGAATGCGGATCTTGCCGAGATCGTGGAGGAAGCCGCCACGCTTTAGGGCGACGATGGAATCCTGATCGAGGCCGAGATGAATGCCCAGCTCGGAGGCGTAACGGGAAAGCCGCTCGCAGTGTCCTTCGGTGTAAGGATCGCGCGCTTCGACGCTGAGGCCGAGTGTGCAGAGTACGTCTTCGGCACTGTCGAGTTCGTCGGTGAATTCCTTAAGCTTGAGGAGCGACTTGACCCGAGCGAAGAGTTCTTCGGGGAAGATCGGCTTGTTAAGAAAGTCGTCCGCGCCTGATTCGATACCGCGCACTTTGTCCTCGCGGTCGGTCAACCCGGTGATCATGACGATGGGGATCAGGCGTGTCTTCGGGTCGCCCTTGAGTTCGGTGCAGAGGTCGTAGCCGGATTTGCCGGGCATGACGACGTCGAGAAGGATCAGGTCGGGCTGCTTCTCGGGAATCAGCTGCTCGGCTTCGTCGGCGGTCCCGGCGGTACTTACGTCGTAGCCCCGCGAGGAGAGCAATTCGCGCATGAGCAGAGAGTTGTCCTGGTTGTCGTCGACGACCAGGATGCGGGGGGCACGTTTGCGATTTATGATTTCGGGCACCAATCTTGTGTGACGTTCTGAGCTGCTGGCTTGGTTGCTTTTTTCGTACTGAATCATGCTTGTGGACACGCGCAACTGGAAGTAGGCTGAAAGGTTATGAAGAGAGTCTCCCTGCCATTTGTTGCTCTCATGATATTAACAGCTGCGGCACTAGCTGCGTCAAAGCCACACGTCGTCGCGCTAGGAAAACCGTTCACTGTCAAGTTGTTCCTCGGGCCCACGGAAGCGAAGTCCCAGGACATCAAGGTGCGTGCGCTGACCGTGGACGGACGCATCAAGGAGTTCACAACTGGTGAACCGCACGATATCACGGAAACGCTCTTCGCGATCCAGAGAGCTTACCGGGTAAACGATTCGCTCCCTGACGACCCACGTACCCTGCCCAAGTGGAAGTGGCAGCGCGGCGGTTGGGTGCTGGTGGACCGCACGAGCGGACGCGTGAGCCAAGTGCGACTGCCGGAATTCGACCCCTACTACTCTGCCGCGTCGTGGTACCGGGACTACGTTGCATATTGCGGCGTGTCGGAGAGCGGAGAAAAGCTGTTCGCCGTTGTGGCCCAGGTCGGCGCGAAGAAGCCCGTGCTGAAAAGTGCTTTGGGCGAAACAAGCGGCGGAGAAACCCCGGATTCCGAGTGCTCTGCTCCGGAGTGGCAGCGGCAACCGACGCGCGTGACCTTTTCGCCTAAGGGGCGAAGGCAGCTGACGTTCGAGGTGCACGGCCGCGCTGCGGACCTGGCGAGCACGCCTGAAAGCGCACAGGAAGAATAGAGCGTAGTTTCTCGTTTCTGGTTTCTCGTTTCTGGTTTCTGTTTGGTTAATGGTTCAGACTTCGCCGTTGCCGCGCGCGGGTCGAAGTCGGGTGGGAGAGCGGCATCATATGGTGTGCGGCCAAAGCGCATCTGTATCGACCTGGCCTTACGGTCTCAAACGGGAAACCAGAAACTAGAAACCAGAAACTTTGCTTATGAAGGAACTGGACGAATACCTTGCGGATGCGGCTGCGGCGCATGGTCACTTGTGCGCCGGGCAGGTGCTCGGAGTGCGCATGGCCATGCTGGGGCTGGAGAGACTCGGGATTGACGATCCCCGCGGCAAGGACCGCAAAAGACTGATCACTTACGTGGAGATCGATCGCTGCGCGACGGATGCTGTGGCAGTGGTTACGGGGTGCCGCCTGGGAAAGCGCGCGCTCAAGTTCCGCGACTGGGGAAAGGTTGCAGCCACGTTCGTGGATCTGGAGACGGGCAAGGCGGTGCGCATCTCAGCGCGGGAGTCTTCGAAAGAGCTTGCGCGGAACATGCACCCGGAACTGCAGAACAGGAACGAGCAGCAAATGCTCGCGTACCGCGAGATGAGCAATGCTGACCTTTTCGACACGCAGTGGGTGCGGGTTGAGGTCGGAGCCGAAGAATTGCCGGGATACAAGGGCGCGCGGGTCGTCTGCGGCCGCTGTGGCGAGGGGATCAATTTTCGCCGGGAGGTGCTCCGCGATGGAACCATTCTGTGCCGCGGTTGTGCGGGCGAGAGGTACTACGAACCGGCGGAGTGAACACACCAGACAAACATGGCCTGAAAAGGTAAAAGAGGGGCGCGCGGCCCCTCTTCGCATGTATGAGACAAACTACTTCTTCGTGCTCTTCTTGGCCGGTTTCGCAGCCTTGGCCTTGGTGCCGCACTTCTTTGTTGCGCAAGCCATGATTAAGCCTCCGTCGTGCACTAGGCACATGAATTGAACTCTGGACAGCTATTCTCATTCCTGCCGGTCGAAGCTGCAAGCATTGAGTTGTTTAAGCCCGTGGTTCTGGCGGCGATGCTGGAAAAAGAGCTGGCGCTGATCACCGACCGTTGTGGCCGCCGCCGTGCGAGGGCTCGAAGCCGCTCTTCTTCTCCTGACCTGGCGGCAGCGATGCGCGATTCCATCCTGTCTTGCGACCGTTGTCCCAACCGTTGGGTGTGCGGTGTTCGCGATGCTGACGCGCCCATCTCATGCGTTCGTGGTCGCGGTGCTCGCGCCAGCGTTCCCGTTCAAAGCGACGGTGATCGCGATAGCGATTCTGGTGGTGTTCCCAGCGGCGCTCGTGGCGCGCGCGCTGCCATTTTTCGTGGCGTTCTCTGCTGAAGTCGTGGTCCTTTGCGAAAGTTAAACCGGCAGATAAAGCTACACCTGTAACGAGAACAACAACCCTCTTGAACCAGCCTGTACTCATCGAGGCCCTCCGATCGTGAGTAGAAGCATTTTGCATGCCGCAGAATGACGATGGTGAGAGCGCGGACAAACAAGCACTTACGATAGCGGCTGGCGTTGTGGGTGTGAAAAACGGTTGTAGTTCTTACAGGCCAACTCTGAATCTGTTACGCAGGTCTTCCTCGCAGTCACGCGAAAAGCAGGTCCCTCGACTACGCCGCTGCGCGGCTCCGCTGGGGTGACATCTGATCGTGATCAGTCGAACGCCCCTCGCGCGTGCTCGTAGGCGTGGGCGACGCGAATGAGCGTGGATTCGTCGAAATGGCGGCCCAGCAACTGTAGACCGACCGGCAGGCCATCGGCGGTTTTGCCGCACGGGACCGATATCCCCGGAACTCCGGCCAAGTCGGCGGTGACGGTATAGATGTCGTTGAGGTACATCGCGAGCGGGTCTTCGACCTTTTCGCCCAGCTTGAACGCAGGCGTCGGCGTGGTCGGCGTGGCGATGACGTCCACTTTTTGGAAAGCCTGCTCGAAGTCGCGCGTCAGCAGCGTGCGCACGCGCTGGGCCTTCAAATAGTAGGCGTCATAGTAGCCCGCGCTCAACACGTACGTGCCCAGCATGATGCGGCGCTTTACTTCGGGGCCGAACCCCTCGTCGCGGGTGCGGCGATACATATCGGCAAGTGTGCGGGCGTCCCTGGCACGATAACCGTAGCGCACGCCGTCGTAGCGGGCGAGGTTGGACGAGGCCTCGGCCGTCGCGATGACGTAGTAGGTCGGGATGGCGTACTTAGTATGCGGCATCGAGATCGGGACGATCTCACAACCGGACTCGGCAAGCCTCTGAATGGCCGCCTCGACTGTCTCGCGTATCTCGTTGTCGAGTCCGTCTGCAAAGTATTCGGCTGGCACGCCGATGCGCAGGCCGCGTACGGGCTTGCCTATCTCCTTGACATAGTCTGGGACGGGAATATCGGCCGAGGTGGAATCCAGCGGGTCGCGACCGGCGAGTTCGCGCAGAAGCATCGCCGCGTCTTTCACTGTCTTGGTGATCGGCCCGATGTGGTCCAGCGAAGAGGCGAATGCAATGAGGCCATAACGCGAGACGCGGCCGTAGGTCGGCATCAGTCCAACGACGCCGCAGAAGGCTGCGGGCTGACGAATGGAACCGCCCGTGTCGGAACCGAGGGTTGCGACCGCCATGCTGGCTGCGACCGCCGCGGCTGAACCACCCGATGACCCACCCGGGACGCGGCTGAGGTCGCGAGGGTTGTGAACCGGCTTGTATGCGGAGTTTTCGTTGGACGAGCCCATAGCGAACTCGTCGCAGTTCATCTTTCCGAGCACGACCGCACCCGCAGATTCGAGCCGAGCAACCGCCGTGCAGGTATAGGGCGGCACGAAATTTTGCAGGATTTTGGAGCCTGCGGTGGAGCGAAGTCCCTGCGTAACCATCACGTCCTTGACGCCGATGGGCACGCCGCCGAGAGCGGGGAGCGGGTCGCCGCGGTCGGCGATGGCGTCGATGCGAGCGGCCTGCTCAAGAGCACGCTCACGGCAGGTGAGCAGGAAGGCGCCGATCTTCGGGTCCTCGTCAGCGATCTTGTTGAGGAAAGCTTCGGTGAGGGCCGTTGCGGTGATCTCGCGTTCCTGGATTGAGGTTCGCGCGGCGTCAATCGTGAGCAGGTTTAGGTCGATCATGTCTATGTCAGCTACAGTTCCTCATGTGCAGTTCGTGAACCCACATCTGCAAAACGCCGGCAGATGTGGGGCACCAGCTTCCGCAGCAGTTTCTGCTAGCGTTCGACGAGCTTCCGCCCTGGATTACTTATCGATCACCTTGGGAACCTTGAAGAATGTGCCGTCGGTGTCTGGCGCGTTACCGACTGCTGCTTCATGCGGCAAGGACGGGCGCACCTGATCGGGGCGCATGGCGTACTCGAAGCGCGCCGTTCCGGTCTTCGCGGCGTCGACGCCGAAGCGGTCCGACGTCTGGGCCATGGGCTCCAAATTCGAGGTGTCGAGTTCGTTCAGCTGGTCGATGTAGTCGAGGATGGAACTGAGGTCGCGCACCATGCGCTCGCGCTCCACTGGAGTGAGCTCAAGGTTGGCAAGATCCTCGACATAGCGAACGTCGTTCTCCGTTACTTTCATCTTGATCGATCCTGCGGCTGATCCGCGACTACGAATTCAATGCGCCTCACCTGTTCGCCCGGCATGCCGGCGAGAGCGGCCACGTAGCGCGGCGCCAGTTCTGCCAGCTGCGTCTTCCAGGCACTGTCGGGAACTTCGACGAGCAGTGTGCCCTGGGCGAAATGCAGGGCTCGTGTGCGACCGGCTACGGCAGAACCGCACACGGCCGGCCACGCAAGCAGCGGAGCCTCGGCCGCAGGCGCTCGCTCCAGCAAATCGCGAAAAATCTTCTGCAACACGGAACCGGCCGACTCCACTCGTC
>JAEZPW010000328.1 GCA_023441255.1 Acidobacteriota bacterium | reverse complement strand
TGGCCGTCGAGCAGCTTCCGCCATTGGGCGACGGGCGAGGAGTGCGTCGTCGAGATCGAGTCACAGTGGACGGCCCGAAAGAGGGAACGTATGGGAATGTCTTTGACCACGAAGTTCAACGCAGCCTTGACACGCACCCTCCCCTGAAGGGGAAGGGTGCAGCACCCAACTTGTGAAGCACCGAAAGGGTGCGCCACCCGCCTAACATCCGCGGCGTATTTCCTGCGCCTACTCCTCATCCGATATTCGCTGCAACACCTCGTCTGTGATGTTGCCACCCGTAACCAACAGCACCACTTCGCCTTGGCCTGAGCCGCGAGGCTGGCTCATCCAGGCCGCCGTGGTTGCCGCACCCGCGGGCTCGGCAAGCACGTTCTCATGCGCGCGCAAATGCCGGACAGCCCCGAGAATCTGCTCGTCGCTCACGAGATGCACGGCGTCCACGAGTTCGCGAATTGCGACGACGTTATCCAGCACTGGAGTTCGCGTCGCGAGCCCATCGGCGATGGTGTTGCACGTTTCGGTCGTCACCACCTCGCCGCGTTGCCACGACAAATAATAGGATGGAGCGTTTTCCGCCTGCACACCCACTACGCGCACGCTTGGGCGAACATGCTTCGCCGCCGTCGCCACAGCGCGGATCAGCGCCGTGTCCCCCATGGGCACCCATATCTCCGACGCGTTCGGCAATTGCTCCATGATTTCGCAGCCGATCGTGGCAGCTCCGGCAGGAACGTCCGGACTGGTGGAATCGTCCAGCAGGAAGGCTGCCGTCTCGCGCGCGTATTCTCTCGACGCGGCCAGAGCGTCGCTGATGTCGAAGCCAGTCTCTACAATGCGGGCTCCGAGACTGAAGATGCGCGCTCGCTTCACCGGATTGGGGCGCTGCGGCAGAAAGATCGCGGCCGGAACTCCCAGCTTCTGCGCGGCATAGGCCACGGCCGCGCCGTGATTGCCGGTGCTGGCCGCGACCACTTCCCGCACCGGGCCTCTCGCCATCGCCGCATGCAAGGCAAACAGCGCGCCACGCACCTTGAACGACCCGGTCGGCAACCCAATCTCACTCTTCAGGTAAACGCGGCCCGATTCGTCGCTGAGCGATCTCGCCGGAACCAGAGGTGTGGTAGCGAACGCTTCTTGCAGGAACTTCCGCGCGTCCTGAATTGCGGTCCACGATGGATTCATAGGGCTCATTTCGGTCACGCTGATGCGCTGGCCACCCAGTATCGCTCATTGGGCGTGAGCGAGTCTTTGTTCCTGCTCGCCGCCTAGCCCCCTCCTTCAAAACAAACCCGCCGGAAAACAAACCCGCGGGTGCCCCACCCTCGCGCCGCGGTTTTCGGCGGCAGGGTGGGTTGAGACTTTGCCGTTCGTCCCATCCCCCCGTCCCACATCCCGGCGTCCTCCCAGCCCCTGCATGTATCTAATGCGTCATTGCCGTCGAATCTGGTTCTGCTGAACAGGCGCATATGAATCGCAGAGACTTCCTCATCCGTTCCGCTTCGTTCGCCGCCGCCGGTGCTTTGGCGTCTCGCATGGCGGCGCTCGCCGCACCTTTGCCGCGCAAGTTCGCCGCCACCGACAAGGTGGTGCTTGGCAACACCGGCATCAAGGCCACGCGATTGGCCATGGGCACGGGTACGCACGGGGCCGGCCACCGCTCCGACCAGGGTGCGCTCGGCGTGAGGGGCCTCTCCGACCTGCTGCTCAACGGCTACGACAACGGCCTGCGCTTCTTCGACACCGCCGACGACTACGGCACTCATCCGCACGTGGCCGAGGCGCTCAAGCACGTCCCGCGCGACCGCGTCACCGTGCTGACCAAAACCTGGGCACGCGACGCCAAGACCGCCCGCGCCGATCTCGACCGCTACCGCCGCGAACTGGGCACCGACCACCTCGACATCGTACTCATGCACTGCCTCAGCGAACCCGACTGGACCGAACGCTATCGCGGCGTCATGGACGTCCTCTCCGAAGCCAAAGAGAAGGGCATCATCCGCGCCCACGGCTGCTCGTGCCACAACATCGACGCACTCCGCGCCGCCGCTCGCTCGCCGTGGGTCGAAGTCGATCTCGTCCGCATCAACCCCATCGGCGCTCACATGGACGCCGATCCCGACACCGTCGTAGGCATCTTGCGCCAGATGAAAGCTGCCGGAAAGGCCGTCATCGGCATGAAGATTCTCGGCCAGGGCAGCCTTGCTGACCGCCGCGACGAAGCCCTGCGCTACGCTCTCGGCCTCGGCCTGCTCGACGCCTTCACCATCGGTGCCAAAAGCAAAACCGAGCAGCAGGACGTCATCAGCCGCATCGCCGCCGCGTGATCGCGCTGAAATTCCGCTACGGGAACGCCGCGCGACCGTTCGCTGATGTTTACTCATCCCGCAATTGCTTCCGGGCTTCAGTCACGTTATGCTTCGCCCAGCCTTTCGGCGTCCTGAACATGGCAAAACTTTTTGAGCTTCCGCGCTATATCGCCATTGAGGGGCCCTTACGTGTCGGCAAGAGCACGCTGGCCCGCATCATCGCCGAGCGGCTGCACGCCCAGCAGATCATCGAGCCCGACGACAACCCCTTCCTCCGCCCCTTCTACGACGGAGAGCCCGGCGCTGCGTTCCAGGCGCAGTTCTGGTTCCTGGTACGCCGCTTCGAGCAGATGCGCGCCCTCGACGCCAATGCCCACTCGCGCCGCGCCATCGTCGCCGACTACATCTTCGAAAAAGACAAGCTCTTCGCCTGCCTCAATCTCAACGACACCGAACTCGAGGTTTACAACCGCTACTACGAGATGTTCCACTCACAGCTACCCACGCCCGACCTCGTCATCTACCTGCAGGCCACGCCCGAAGTCCTGAAGAAGCGCCTGCGCAAGAAGAAAGCCCCCGGCGAGGCCTCGCTCAGCGAAGACTACCTTGAAGAAGTCGTGAAGGCCTACGAACACTTCTTCTTCCACTACACCGCGTCCGACCTGCTCGTGGTCAACACCAGCGAAATCGACTTCGTAGACCACAACCAGGACCTCCAGGAACTCCTGCGCAAACTCGACGAGCCCATCCGCGGCACCCAGTACTTCCTCCCGCTCGGCGGCTCAAACGCAGCCGGAGCCTAGCCACAGCAGCCGGAGCGTAGCCAATAGCAGCGGAGCGTAGCCAACAGCAGCCGGAGCCTAGCCAACGCAGCCGCCTTCCGCACACCTTGTCATTCCGAGGAGCGCAGCGACGAGGAA
>JAEZPW010000180.1 GCA_023441255.1 Acidobacteriota bacterium | reverse complement strand
CGACGGACTCATACGTGGTGCAGCCGATATTTTTTCCGGGAGGGGATATCGGCACGCTCGCAGTAAATGGAACGGTGAACGATCTTGCCATGTGTGGCGCGAGGCCATTGTTTCTGAGCGCGGGCCTGATCATGGAAGAGGGACTGCCCATTGAATCGCTCGCACGCGTAATTGAATCGATGCGAGTGTCGGCCAAGGCGGCGGGCGTGGAGATCGTTACCGGCGACACGAAGGTTGTGGACAAGGGGAAGGGTGACGGGTTGTACGTGAACACGGCCGGCATCGGGGTCGTGGAGCACGGCCTGAACATCTCGCCGGCGAGTGTCAGGCCGGGTGACGCGGTCATGTTGAGCGGAGACCTGGGGCGACACGGAATTGCCATCATGGCGGTTCGCGAAGGGTTGGAGTTCGAAACGACGATCGAAAGCGACTGCGCTCCGGTCGCCGCACCTGTCCTGGCGCTGATCGAAGCGGGCCTCGATGTGCATTGCCTGAGGGACCTGACGCGCGGCGGGTTGGCGACCACACTAGTCGAGATCGCCGAGAATTCGAGGCTGCACATCGGCATCAGCGAAGAGCGGATCGCGGTAGAAGAGACCGTGCGGGGTGCGTGCGAGATATTGGGCTTCGATCCGCTTTACCTTGCGAACGAGGGGCGGTTCATCGTTTTTCTACCTGAAGAGCAAGCTGATCGCGCGCTTGACGTGATGAGGATGCATTCCGTTTCGTTAGGCGCAGTGCAGATCGGCACCGTGACTGAGACACCACGTTCTACTGTGACCCTCCGGAGCACGATCGGGACGGAGCGCGTGATTGACATGCTTACAGGTGAACAGCTGCCGAGAATCTGCTGAATTACCGCGCAGCCGGGAATTTGGTCGCGCGCATGACTTCGGACGTGAGCGCTTGCTAGACGCTGACGGCGAGTGCCTGTTCTCGCCGTTGCTGCAGCCATGTCATCCAATCGGCCAATCCCTGACCGGTGGTGCATGAGACTTCAAGGATGCGGATGCCGGGGTGCGTGCGTTCGGCGTTGTCACGTGCCAGTTGGAGATCGAACGGGACATACGGCAGAAGGTCGATCTTGTTGATCACGCACACTTCGGATTTGGCGAAGATGGAGGGATATTTCAGAGGCTTGTCTTCACCTTCGGTGACGCTGAGCAGGACGATTTTCGCGTGCTCGCCGAGATCGTAGCTGGAAGGGCAGACAAGGTTGCCGACGTTCTCAATGAGCAAGAGGTCGAGCGCGGACAGGTCAAACTCCGCGAGGTGCTTGTCGATCATTCGGGCGTCGAGATGGCAGGTGCCACCGGTGGTGATCTGGCGTGCAGGGAAGCCGTACTGGGAAAGGCGTCGAGCGTCGTTTTCGGTCTGGATGTCGCCGGTGAGCACGGCGACGCGCGTTTCCTTCGGGAAGGCGGCGAGGGTGCGTTCGAGAAGCGCAGTTTTGCCGGAGCCCGGCGAACTGATCAGGTTCACGCAGAACACGTTGTTCCGGCGATAACGCTCACGGAGTTCGAGGGCGAGTCGCTGGTTTTCGTTCAGGACCTTCTGCTCAACCTGCACGCGCGCAGCCATAGTCAATCCTTTACTTCCTCTTGCGGTGTTTCGCCTGCTTCTTCAATTTCGATGAACGCTAGATCAAGTTCTTCGCCACCGATACACTCCGTCATTTCATGGCCGCAACGAGGACACGCTGTCATGGAGTCCGATGCCGTGAATTCATTCGTGCACGAGAGACAGCGCTGCATGCGGGGGCAAAACTCGATGTGCAGAGGCAGCCTGTCGAACTCGGTGTCTTTTACAAGGCACTCGAAGCCGAAGGAAAGAGCATCCGGATCTACGCCGGAGATTTCGCCCACTCTGACTCCGACCTTCGTAAATCGCGCACCGGGGCGACGCTGGGCCTCGATGGCGACTCTGTCGAGGATGGCCGATGCTATCGAGAGTTCGTGCACTAACACTATTTTAGCTGAGAGACGTACGGAAGTAGCGAGGGCGTTGCTGCTGGTTGCGAATGGGAACAGTGGGCTCAGAAGAGCGGGTGCGATTCGGCGTCGGTTCGGGTCCAAACGCCGCCTCGATTCGGCCGCGGAACTTAAGTTTATGCTAGCGCGAATGAGCGAGGTCCTGCGCCCTTCCTTTCCACTCGCCTCCACGGCCAAGCGCAAACTTCAGGGCTGAATGGAGCGTCGCGCCCATGTAGAAGAGTGCCGCGAGGGGTAGTGTGGCTGCCCAGAGAGGACTGCGTCCGTAATAGCGGATGAGAGGAGCGTAACTCGCGAGCATCAGGGCGAGCGCTACGAATGCCAGAGCGGACGTTATGTCGCCTGAGAACAGCATCGCAACTGGCACAATGTAGGTCAGCAACAGGCCGAGTATGGTTCCAGCCAACAGCAGCCACGAGTGGCGCAATTGGTTGAAGGCTGTTCGGGAAATCATCCGGCCGATGTCTACGAAGGAGCCGTAGCTCCGTATGCTGTGAGTTTGCTCGGCGAGGCCCAGCCATACCTTTCCGCCGCTACGCTTGACGAGGCGGGCGAGAGCGCAGTCATCAATAATTTCGTTGCGGATTGCCTGAACGCCACCCGCGTGTTCGAGCGCCTCGGGGCGGACGAGCATGCATCCCCCGGCAGCTCCGGAAGTGGTGTGGCGTGGACTGCGGATGAATGCCGGAGGGTAGAGCTTAAAGAAGAAGTAAACGAACGCCGGGATCAACAGCTTTTCGGGGAAGGTATCGCAGCGCAGACGAACCATTAGGGAAACGAGATCGTAAGAGCCGTTTTCTGCGATTGAAAACAGCCGGTTCAGGTCAGCCTGTGAATGAACTATGTCAGCGTCTGTGAGCAGAAAGAAATCGGGGCCGAGGACTCGCGCGGAATGCAGTCCCTGTTGGACTGCCCATAGCTTGCCGGACCAACCGGGCGGCAGCAGGGCGCCCCTCACAACCGTCAGACGAGCGGTTGCCCCGATGCGGGCCGCTGTTTCGATGGCAAGGCGGCAAGTTGCGTCCGTGGAGTTGTCGTCCACGAGAACCACGTGAATGTAAGGAATCTGGAGCAGCGACGTAAGGCTCCGGGCAATGACGGCTTGCTCATCGCGAGCGGGAACGATTGCGACGATTCGCTGATCAACTGGCCTTGCAGGGATTGGCGGAATAGGTTCGACGCGCCAGAAATATTCGCGTGCGAAAAAGAGGTATAGCCAGATCAGCAGTACGCCGGCGCCGAAAGCGATTTGAACCTCGTGCACGAGGGTAGTGTAGCAGGGGGTGTACCTGTCAGCAGCCCGGTTCGGACCTGGCAAAGGTCCCGTATTGGTTCTCAATGATGATCAACCAAACGTGGTGAGCGCAGGTAGATCTACGCGTAGAACTATAATCAGTAGAAGAGAATCCTCGCTCCGCTTCATCGCATCGGCGATGGCGAAGGGAAGGGGGCAGGGATGCAGCTGTTCTTCACAGCAGATGAGTTGAAGTTGCTGGTCGAAGTGATCGAGCATCGAGACCGGGAACTGCGCGATGAGGCGGCATCTCATCCGGAGCAGGAGACTGGTTTACCAGAGAGGCGAGACTCGTGTATGCGATTGCTGGATCGGATCGCGATGCGGGATCTCGGCTTCGCGGTGGACGAACTGGAAGACATGGTCGAAATGCTGACAGGTTGCCGCGCCAGCATTCGACGTGAACTGGCCGAAGCGACGCTGCCGCACCAGCTGAAAGAACTTGAAGCAAGAAGTCGGTTACTCGACCACATATTGGACAAGCTCACCGAGGCGAGCGCGATGGCCTAAGCAATCTGGCCGGAGTCCACAGGGCACCGCCGGGACAGTTCCTGTATCGCGCGCCAAGCGCAATCGAAAGTGCTACAACGCCGCTAGAATAGAAGAGCCATGCAACGTTCCGGACATGCCGACCTGCCTCTCCACGGCGGTGTGTGCCGGCCTGGCTTGCCGAGAGGATGAGCAGGCTGGGGTCCTTGGTCTGCGAAAGCGTCGCCTACCAGTACGGAACTTCGGAATTGCTAACGCGGTTGAGCGACCCGTTATGGTTCCAGGCGCTTGGGTGCGTGATGGGGATGGACTGGCACTCGTCCGGGATTACGACTTCTGTGGTTGGAGCACTTAAGCGCGGCCTGAGTTCACGATCTCATGAGCTGGGCCTGTATATCTGCGGCGGACGAGGACGCCACTCGCGAAAAACTCCTGATGAACTCAGGTCGGTTGCAGACCGCGCCAGTCTCGACGGGGAAGCGCTTGTGCGCTGCAGTAGGTTGGCCGCTCGTGTGGACAACAACGCCGTGGCGGATGGATTTCAAATGTACCTGCACGCGTTCTTCGTGAGTGCTCAGGGAGAATGGGCCATCATTCAGCAGGGGATGAATCAGAGGACCGGCATGGCGCGCAGATATCACTGGCATTCGGAATCGGTACGCGACTTCGTTAGTGAACCGCACACGGGGATTGTCGGCAAAAACCAGGGTGTGATCATGAACCTTGTTGACGCACAGGCGGGACCAGCGCAGCATGCGCTGGTTCAGATCACGCGCGAGAAGCCAGAGACAATGCTGTCCGCGGCACGTTCGATCTGCATGCCAGGGCATCACGAGGTCCGAGCAGAAAACATCGACCTGAAGAGATTGGGGGCGGTGTTGGCGGTGGCATATGAGCGCGATCTACGTGATTTTGCGTCGCTACTTCTGATGGAGAAGCTCGGGCCTAGAACGCTGCAATCGCTGGCGCTCGTAGCAGAGGTGGTTCACGGTACGCCGACGCGGTTTGCTGACCCAGCACGCTTCTCATTCGCGCATGGCGGCAAGGACGCACACCCGTTCCCGGTGCCGCTCAAGACCTATGACGAAGCGATCGGCGTTCTGCGACGCTCGCTTGAAGCGGCGAAGCTAGGTGATTCCGAAAAGGCAGACGGCTTCAAGAGGCTCGAGGGCTTCGTCAGGTTAGTCGAGAAGCGACTTGCGCCAGAAGCGAACTTCGAGTCGGCGATGAGGCATGAGCGGGCAATTTCAAAATCACTTGGCGGACGCAGTGTGCTGGACGACCCTCCTCGAGCGAAACCACGGTCGCGGCAGATGGACCTCTTTTAGCGCGGGCGTCATCGCGAATCCGAGATCAGCCGCTTTCTGCGAAGAAAATCAGCCACGACCTGGGCGGTGTCGCGGTGCTCGCCGTCCACGGCGTAGTTCATCTGGCGCATGTCGGCTTCAGTGATTTTGCCGCCAACATCCGCGAGCGCCGGGCCGAGGGCGGGATAGCGACCGAGGGTGTCCCGGCGTACGAGAGGAACGGCGTCGTACGGCGGGAAGTAGTGACGATCGTCTTCAAGGACGGTCAAGTTCAGTGCGGCGATGAGCCCGTCAGTGTTGGACCCGGCAATGATGTTTACCTGCTTGTTTATCAGCGCGCGATAGAGCAATCCCAGATCCATGACGCGCGGTGGTTCAGCGAAACGGAAACCGTAGGTGCGTTCGAGTCCGTGGAGTCCGTCGGGCCGCTCCATGAACTCGTAGCCGATGCCGAGCCGGCTCCGAGGAGCATAGGGGATGAAGTCGGAGAGGGTCTGAAGGTGGAGTTTGTTTGCTTCATCGGTGCGGACCACCATGGCGAAGGTGTTGTTGAATCCCAGGGGCTCGGTGGCCACGATGCCGCGTTGAGCATAGGCTCTCTTTACTCGTTCATAGACAGCCGCATGATCTCCGGTTGGTTGCTGTTTCAGGATTGCCGTTAAGGCCGTGCCGGTGTACTCGACGTAAAGATCGATGCGTCCAGCCAGCAGAGCCTGGTCGCAGACGTAACTCCCGGCGAGGTAGAAGCGGCGTTCGACGGGCAATCCGCGCGACTCGAGATACTGAGCCAGGAGTTCTCCCAAGACCGCCTGTTCCGTGAAGTTCTTGGAACCGATGACGATGCGGTTGCTCGAGGGCCGGCAAGAGACGAACATCAAGAAGAAGAGGACGACCGCTGAGATGGAGCGGATCACTGCGGCACCCGGAGGGCGCGCTCGACCAATGAGAGGCCGAGGTCGAAAACCAGAGCGAGCAGTGCGGCGGGAATGGCCCCGGCGAGAATGACGCGGTTGTCGACCATGGCCAAGCCTCTGAAGATGAACTCGCCCAAGCCGCCCGCCCCAATGGCTGCCGCGATAGTGGCAACGCCGATCGTGATCACGGTCGCGACCCTGATGCCTGCGAGAATCACACTGGATCCGAGCGGAAGGTCCACCAGCCACAGCATCTGCCACGAGGTCATGCCCATGCCGCGTGCAGCTTCTCGAACAGCGCTGTCGATTCCGGTGATGCCGGTGTAGGTGTTGCGCACGATAGGCAACAGGGCATAGAGCGTGAGGGCGAGTACCGCGAGACGGTCGGCACGTGCGCCAAGCCAGGGGACCGGAAGCAACAGACCGAAGAGGGCGAGGCTGGGGATGATCTGGATGACATTGGTCAGTCCAAGTACGAGGTTTTTCCAGCGCGGGAA
>JAEZPW010000175.1 GCA_023441255.1 Acidobacteriota bacterium | reverse complement strand
AGCAGCAGCTTGGCGAAAGCCGGATCAGGCCCGGACACACGAGCATCGAATTGCAGTTCTTTGACGTGACGAAACATTGATTGCACTCCTTGGGATTAGGCCGCGGCAGCGGCAGTTCGGGGTTGATCTCTGAATATGCGGATCGAAGTTAGGAGTCGCGACGCCGAAGGCCCGTTGCCCAACGCGGGTGCTGCGGGGACGTTAATGAGGGGGCAAAAAAGAAAAGAGCCGGACGCCCGCAGGCCCGGCTCTCACGTGCAGAGTAATGGTTAGACAATCAGGGTGAAGCCAGCCGCAACGAGCACATACACCAGGTACCATCCGAACGCAACGGCCATCGCAGGGCCGCGCTTCACCTTGGTGACGCAAGAGAATCCGATGCCGGTCAGAATGAGGCTCCAGATCGCAAAGATATCCAGGTTGCTGCCGATGCTGAACAATGTTCTGTGCACGGTGGGATCGACCAGAGCGCCGAGGTTGGTCGCTACAGGGTTCTGGATCATAAAGCCATCCGGATCCACTCCGGCGAAGAGAGTCACTATGGCGAGCAGGCTTTTCAGTACGCTCGGAATGCCCGCGTAAATGACAACCGCCAACGTAGTGCCGAACTTGAGTTGCGCCCCCATGCCAAAGTTGAAGGTGCCGAGGTACACGGCTGAGATGATCAGCATAATGACGAGCACGAACACCGGCGACGCGTAACTCGCATACTTTGTTATCTTGGCGCTCAGATCGAGCTGCTTCTGCCGGTCCTGTGGCGACAGTTTCTCGAAGCGGTCCATGGCTTTCGGGTTCATCTTGATTTGGTTTTCGCTGACCTTGTCGAAGCCGATCTTCGCGTCAACGGCCCAGACGAAGAACACCGACACCATCGCGATCAGCAGAAACGGCACGAGCCATCCCGACTTTCGCTTCAGGTCTGTGAAGGTCTTGCTGGGAGCGAAAAAGACGTTCACGATGCGGGCGGGATACGAAAGGCCGGCAGGCTGCGGCTCAAGTGCCGGAGCCGGCGTTGGTGCACCAGTCATTAAGTTTCTCCATGCCGTCGCCGTCAAATGCTCACGAATGGGATTGCGGCGAAAACGGCCCTGACCGGCGCGATTTTAGCTCACGACCGCAGCAAAGAAAACGGCAAATCTCTGGCGATGGGCTGTGCCGCTCAGATGACTTCGACCTTGCTGAACTCGACGGCCACGCCCAGATGTTCGCGTCCGGGCTCTCGCTCCAGGCGTACGACGGTTCCGGTGCAGCGAAGGTTGACGGCGATGCCGTCGGAGAGTTCTGGCGGGAAGCTCAGCAAGACTTCTACCTCAGAGCGATTCGCGATGCGCTCCTGGACATAGAGGAAGATGCCATTCTCGCTGATGTCGCGCGAGCGGCCAGTCTGCACAACGGAACCGGGATGTTCGCCCCAGGAAGGCAATGCCGGTCCCGGCGCTTTCACTGTGACCGGCTGGCGGACAGGGAACCGCGGCATTTTCCGCCGTTCCGTGTAATCTATGAGCTTCGCCATCCGGCGCGATGGTAGCTGGGTCCGGCGTTCGGGCGCAAGAGCACCAACGATCCGGCGCAAGATTACGGATTCCACAAGGCGCTGCAGTCTACTTGGAAACGTCTTTTACCAGAGCTGCCACCACCAGGCTCGCGCGCGATTGAAGAGAGTGTCGGGCTGCATCATGTCACGCCCGCCGTATGGAGTATGGAGCGCGTCGCGGTAATCTGCGGGAATCTCAAACAGCGTCGCATCGACCGGCGCGCGTGAAAACTCGACGAGCTCCGTTTTTTCGACCGTCATGGTTCCGTCGCCGTATTCGGTGGTGATGATCGTTTCTACTGGGGTTCCGAGGTGCGGCGGCACGTTTCCCTTGAAGTCAACCCGCGCAGGAACATCGAGGGCCGGGCGAAGCATGGCATAGCCTTGGCCTTGCCCAGTCGCACTTGACGGCTCTCCGCAACCGCTCACATCCGGCAGATTGACGTACCAGCCGTCGCGCGTGACGGCGCGCGTGCGGTGCGCGAGGGAGTGACTGCTGCCGGAAGTGCGTTCGGTCTGTCGCAGGTGGCGCAGGGTGAATCCGGCGATTTCTCGGCGCTCGCCGGTGTCGATGGTTTCGATGGTAGTGACCGGAGCGTCTGGGGGAATTGGAACTGGCTTGATGCGGCCGGCCTTGATGTCGGCTTTTGCCTTGGCGATTCGCTCGGCGGTTGCGCGTTCAGCTTCGAGGTCGGGAAACGGGTGAACAGTGTACGTACGAGGCTGGTGGGCGAGGATGATCCAGCGATGAAGCGTGCAGTCGCGAATGGTGGACGAATCCATTCCGGAGGCGCCGGCAACTCCGTCCCAGGAGAAGTCGCGGCGTTCGCGTTTTCCGCTGATGTAGACGGCATCGGTGCGAATGCGGATTGGGGTGGCGGCAGGCGAATGGAAAGTGGACGTCGTACGCGTTTTGAGCGTGATATCCGGACCCGGGTGCGGCGCGTTCGGCGGTTCGGGATCGCGGCCGGAGAAGCCCAATGCCAGAAGGACGACGGAAAAGGCCCAGAGGACGTACATGCTGCGCCTCCTCTTCTGCTTAGTATCGTACCCGGCTGCAGAGGTTTGTTCCTGAGTTTCTGGTTTGAACGGAAGCGCTCGCCGCGCTACGCTGTGTAGCCATGAGCACCGACGGTATTTCCGCCATAGACGCCATCAAGCCCGCCCTGTATCGATGCAAACGAATTTTGTTCGAGCCGTTCCGGTTTTCGCTGTGGTGGCGGTTCGCCGTGCTGGGCTTGCTGACGGGCGAGATGTCCAGCAGCGGGGGCGGCGTGCCGGGCAACTATCAGGTGCCGTCCCGGTCGGGTAACGCGCCGGGCGGGTCCGGTTTCCCGTTCCATTTGCCGTCGCTGCAGCAGATCCTGCCCTGGCTCGTCCTGGCCGCGGTTGTCGCAGTGGTGCTGATGGTGGTGCTGATGTGGGTGGGATCGAGACTGCGGTTTGTGCTTTTCGAATCGGTGATCACCGGGCAGCCGCGCATACGTGAAGGCTGGCGCAAGTGGCAAGCCTTCGGCGATTCGTTGTTCGTGTGGAAGCTGATCTACATGCTGGTAACACTGGCGGTCGAGTTCGTGTTCATCGGATTGCCGCTGATCGCGGCTTGGCGGGTAGGTGTATTTCGCGCGGCGCGCGAGCACCTGTTGCTGATCATCTTTGGCGGACTGACGCTCGCGTTCGTCGTGCTTGCGGTGGTACTGGCGGCCGTCGGGGTGTGGGTGCTCACCAAGGATTTCGTCGTGCCCATGATGGCGGGCGAGGGGCTCACACCGGCGCAGGGATGGCGGCGGTTGTGGTCCATGATGCAGCCGAATAAAGGCAGCTATGCCGCGTATCTGGGCATGAAGCTGGTGCTGGCAATTGCGGCCAGCATCGCTATGGGTATTGTCTACGTGTTTGCTCTGGTGCTGATCGCGATTCCTGCGGTGATCATCGCCGTGCTGGTGGCGATAATGATGCCGTCAGGACACCTGGTCTGGAGTGCTCTTACGATTACGATGGCAGTGGTGCTGGGGATCGTGGTGGTGGCGTTGCTCATAGCCCTGCTGGCGATGGTCGCCGTGCCGGTGGTGGTGTTCTTTCAGGGATATTCGATCCACTTCTTCGCCACGCGGTACGAACCGCTCTACCGGATGCTGTTTCCACCGCAGGCACCGCCTGCGCCAGTGCCGATATAGTCTGCGAGTTGCGCGACTGAAACTCGGCCGTGCCTCCGGCACTTGCTTGTCATCTTGCCGCAACCCAGGACTTCGTCCTAGGCTAAATTCTTTTCGTCCCTGCGGGACGAGTTGAGTTCGCGTAGCAGTCGAACAGGTCGCGGGCGTTCGTTCATCCCTGCGGGGCGCAGAGTTGAGTTCGCGTCGCAGTCGAACTCGTCGCAGGCCTTATTCGTCCCTGTGGGACGAGAGTTGGGTTCGCGTGCAGTGTAGCTCGTCGCAGGCGTCGGATGGACAGTCGGATCCGCTGTGAGAAGTTGTTATTCCGAGCGCAGCGAGGAACCGCTACCACCTGAAGTATTGCTCCGAGGCTAGGGGTTCCACGCGGGGCTCGGAAAGACAACCATAATTGGTTGGG
>JAEZPW010000130.1 GCA_023441255.1 Acidobacteriota bacterium | reverse complement strand
GTGCAGAAGCGGATCGCTCTTTACGATTATGCTCTTCTGCATAAGGTCCTCCATCTCCTGTACCCATCTGCCGCCGCCCGCCTTCAGGGCTTTCGCGACTTCAGGATTCACGCGCAGGACTACGTCGTCACGCTCCGCATGCGAAGCCATCTTGCGCATTTCCACGTAGATCTCGTTGCACATAGTGGTCAACGACTTCACCAATCCGGTGCCGGTGCAATAGGGGCAGGGCTCACCCAAGGTACGCTCCAGCGATTGCTTGACGCGCTTACGGGTGATGGCCACCAATCCGAAGTCGTTGAACTGAAGTACCTTGGACGGCGCGCGGTCCGACTTCAGCGCCTCTTCAAGAGCCTGCATTACCTTTTGCCGGTTCTTGCGCTCGTCCATGTCGATAAAGTCGATCACGATGATGCCACCGAGATCGCGCAACCTGATCTGCCGGACGATCTCCTTAATGGCGTCCACGTTGGTTTTTACGATCGTGTCTTCGAGTCGTGCCGTCTTGCCGACATACTTGCCGGTATTGATGTCGATCGCGACCAGTGCTTCCGTCTGGTTGATGACGATGTAACCGCCACTCTTCAGCCAAACCTTCGACTTCAGCGCCTTGTCAATCTCCGCCTGTATACCGAACTGCTCGTACAGTGGCGTGGACTTGGTGTACAGCTTCACCTTGCGCACGAGTTGGGGCTGGAAACGGTTGGCGAACCGCAGAATGCGTTCGTATTCCTGCTCCGTATCCACCCAGATAGAACTGAAATCGGCCGTCACCTGGTCACGCAGCACGCGCTCCACAAGGTTCAGGTCGTGATAAATCAGTGCCGGGGCCTTACTGTTGTCGGAACGCTGGCGTATATCAGCCCAGAGATTCTTCAGGAACCGAATGTCGGCGCGAAGCTCATCTTCCGTGATCCCTTCGGCTGCCGTGCGCACGATGAAGCCGCCGTGGCCGCCTTCCCGCTCGCTGATCATGATGCGCTTTAGCCGCTGGCGTTCTTCCTCGGAATTGATCTTGCGAGACACGCCGATGTGATTCACCGTCGGCATGTAAACCAGGTAGCGGCCCGGCAATGCGATATGGCTGGTGATGCGCGCGCCCTTTTTGCCAATGGGCTCCTTCGCGATCTGGATCAGCACTTCCTGGCCTTCCTTGAGCAGGTCGCTGATTAGCGGCACCTGACGCGGCTCGCGGCGAGGCCGGGTGTTCATGCGGCGTCCGCCGCGACGTCCGCGCTGACGGTCGAAGGGACGCGGTCCCCGCTGCGGAAAACTTGCGGCACGAGCGGCAGGCGTGAATGCGCCGGGGCCGGCCTGCATCTCGGCCTCTTCAAACTCCTCGTCAACTTCGGCGAGGTCTTCAGGACTGTCAATCTCCACCGTTCCGTCTACCTCGGTTTCGTGCGGGTAAGCGGATACCGTGGTTTCTTCGTCGACTATGGCATCGTGCAGAGCATCAGTCAGACCGTTGGCTTCTTCGACCTCTTCGCTTTGGGCGGGCCTCGCTGCACCACGCCCGAAATCCTCGTCGTGCATGCCCGGCTCGTAGGTCTGCTCTTCCAGTTCCAGGTACTCGCCTTCTTCCTCGTCTTCCGCGAAGGCATAGTCCGACTCTTCCTCGTCGAGTTCCTCATGCTCCAGCATGTGTCCCGCGCCAGCGGAATATCCGTGCCGCTCTTCGGCGCTTTGAGGCTCTGCGGACTCGGCGGCAGCATGCTCGGGCTCGTCCGCTTCCTCCGACTCGTTCTCAACCGCATCGCCTCCGAAGGTCGACGCGACGTTCATCTCCTCGTACCGAGGTTCTTCGGAGTCGCTCTCTGCTGCCCGTTCGTTTTCCTCGCTCTCCTGAGCGTACGCCTCTGGCTCACCGGCCGCTGCGGCTGCTTCCTCGCTGTGTTCTTCTGCGTGATTGTCGCTTTCCGCCTGCTGTGCTTCGACCGGCGGCTCAGGTTCTGCGAAGCTTTCGTGCTCCAACGTTGTCGAGAGTGGTTCGTTCGCGGTTACGAATGCCGCAGCTTCTTCAGCGAGTTCCTCCTCGGGTTGACGCTGGATCTCTTCCTTCAGTTCCTGCGCACGTTCGTCTTCGCCAGGAGCAGGCTCAGCAACTCTCCTATATTTCGCGATCGACTCGCCCGGCAGAACGAACGGCGCCACGGGGCTGCGGCGTTCCATACGCACTTCCGTTCGAGGTTCATCGCTGCGCGACTTTCTGCGGCGCTCTTCACGACCGGACCGAGGTACTTCCTTCTCGGCGTTTTCGACCGGCGCAACGTTCGCTTCCCCGTTTTCCGCTCGACCATACTTGGCAATAGACTCGCCAGGCAGTACTGACGCTGCGAACGTCGGCGGTTCCTCCGGAATCGGGGCGAGTTCCGGCGTGGAAGTCTCGGCCTTCGCCTCGATCTCCTGCTCCAAACAGCCGTCAGGCTGTTGATCTTCATGGCTGGCCGGTACCGCATCGTGCTCGGCAGGTGCAGCCTCGGGCTGGGGTTCAGGTTTCCGATACTTTGCAATGCTCTCGCCGGGGAGAACAAACGGAAGCTTAACCGGTCTCGGCACTGCTCGGGTCTCACGCTCGGGAGACTTAGGAGCCTCCTGCGCTAGTTCCGGCTGTACGGGACCTTCCGGTTCTGCAAACTGCTTCTGAGCCTCGGGCTCGTCAAAGCCACCTTCGATGACGAATGGAGTCGAGTTGTCCTCTGCCGAGCCAGACGGTTCACCAGCGTTTCGGTGCGCTTCGGAAACTCTCAACGGCGTCTCTTGTGCCTGCTCTCCAGAGTGACGATATTTCGAGATCGACTCCCCGGGCAGAACGATCGGTTCATAGCCACCCGGCGGGTGGAAATCCTCCGCTATCGGCATATCGGCATGGCCGGTCTCGCGCTCAGGACGAGAAAACTTGGATTCGGGAAAGCCTCGTCCCCTCCGTCCGCGACGGCGTCGTCGTCCACCTCGAAAACCACGGTCGCCTTCTTCCGCTCCATCGCCATTGCCGGATGCGGATTCTTCCGTGTCTTCGGCAGTCTCCTCGCTTTCGTTTTCCCCCGCCGCATGTGACGGCTGTGTTTCCGGCCTACGGAATTCTTTCTGGAATTCGTAACTCTTCGGCTCTGGCTGTGGGTGCGTGTTTACGTATGTCTCCGGCCTGACCGGTACTTCGTCGAACTCGTCCTCTTCCTCTTCGCCCAGGTCAAGAAAGTCGGAAACGTAAAGAAAGGCGTCTCTCTCGAGACCGATGTCGACAAAAGCCGACTGCATGCCTGGCAGCACGCGCGTCACACGGCCTTTGTAGATGGAACCTGCTAGTGTGTACTCATTCTCGCGTTCATAAAATATTTCCGCGAGTAAGTCATCCTCAACGATGGCCACCTTGCTCTCGTGTGGCGTCGAGGAAACGTACATTTCCTTTGTCATGCTATCTCCGGTTTGCCGCCGCGTGACGCACGAGACCTTGCCCGTTGTCGCGTTGCGGTTACCGGCCGCATGCGAGAGAGGAACCGGATTCCAGGAAAACGATTTAGCCGCCGCTACTCCTCCGCCGCAGTCGAGACACACTAGTGCCTTTCCGTGCTGGCGGGCGGCCAGACCCACGAGAGTTTGCAGTTAAAGAAATCTGGTTGTGAATCCTTGAAATGTCTGCACCTATCGCGAGCGCATGGCGGGGTGTGGCCTCACTTCTCGACATTCCTGTGTAGCACCGGGTTTTCCACCCGGCGGACATTCACAATGTTGAGGGGGCCGTTACCGCCCCGCTGCGCTGTTTCGCTTGAATCCTGTCCGGCCCCTCGCAAACTGGCCGGAACGCCCTCGTATCGTGAGGGCACTCGTAATCTTCTGGTCTTTGCCACCCCGGGGTGGCCTTTCTAAACTTGGGTCTTAATCTGCCGCTTCACTTCCGGCAACGCGTACTCTAATTCACAAACCGGCGCATGCGTATGTTCATCACGATACCCAGCGCCAAGAATGTAAACAGTACAGACGAGCCGCCGTAACTCATTAACGGCAATGGGATTCCGGTGACCGGCATGAATCCGACCACCATTCCGATGTTGACCAGGATGTGGAAGGTTATGACCGCAACCACACCCATGACCACGAACGTTCCGGCGCGGTCAGGCGCCGTCTGTGCGTTCGCGATCAAACGCATCAACATCAGAAAGTATAGCAGCAAGATGACTGCTGCGCCTATCAACCCGTGCTCTTCGCACCATCCGGCGAAGATGAAGTCGGTATGGGGAACGGGCAGAAACGCTCCCTGCGTCTGAGTTCCCTTAGTCGCGCCCTTGCCCCACATACCGCCCGACCCGACCGCGATCAGTGACTGTATGACCTGGTACCCGGCCTTTTGTGCATCCGCCTCTGGTTCAAGAAAACTGGTCAGTCTGGCTTTCTGATAGTCCTTCAGCCCGTAGTGCCAGGCCAGCGGCGCCATCATCGCGCCGAGCAGCACCAGCACTACTGCATGTTTCCACTTCAATCCGCCAAGGAATAGCCCCATGATCGCGATGGGCACGTACGTCAAGGACGTCCCAAGGTCCGGTTGCTTCAGCACGAAGAGCATCGGCACCCCGATCAGCATGCCGGCCTTCGCCATGTCGCTGACCTTGCCTTCTTCTTCAGCAAGTCGCGGTTCGCTAAAGTACTTGGCGATGGCAAGAATGAGGATGATCTTCACCCACTCCGACGGCTGGAAGTGCCACCCGCCGGGCATTGCGATCCACCTCCGTGCCCCCATGGCCTTCCTGCCGAACACCGCCACGGCCATGAGCGCAAGTATCGAAGCCACGTACATCCAGGGCACTTTGTCCAGTAAAACCTGATAGTTGAACCGGCTCGCCACGAACATCGCGACCAGTCCGCCAAGCACCCAATAAACCTGTTTCACGTGCGCGCCGTCGAATCTCGTCCCGTGTGTCGCCGAGTAAATCTGCACCAGTCCCAGCGCACAGATGAGCAGCACGTAGAGCAGCAACAACCAGTCAAAATCCCGAAATGAGATGTAGCGTTTCATTCGACTTCAGTACTCGTGCCGTTCACCGCACCGGTATGGCCATAGCCCTCGGCGCCACTTTCATCCTCAAGGTTCCCGCACGGATATGGTCCTCTTCCCCGTCGGTCGACCACAACCCGCCGATGTCCACCATGCGCCCTCTGCCCAGCGACGCCTTCGTCGCGTGCACAGGAGCCTCAGCATGCGCGGGCGTGCCAACCGGCGTCGTCAGCGGAGGCGCCGAAATGGCCGCTTCGTTCTCCGGGGTACCGGGACGGAACTTCTCCGCGTATTTCACGTCGCGCTTCTGCTGTTTCTCCACATAGGCCTTGATCACTTGCGCCGCCGTGCGTGCGGCGAGGTATCCATGTTCACCGCCCTCGATCAGAACAGCTACCACGATCTCGGGATTCCGCCTCGGCGTCACGCCCACGAACCAGCCGTTATCCTTGAACCTTGACTTGTCGCCGAGCCGTGCCTTGGCTGCGTTCGAGATCGTCTGCGCGGAACCGGTCTTCCCCGCAAAATCTATGTTGTTCAGGTGAGCGCTGGGCGCGGTGCCGATCGGATTGATCACTTCCGCCATGGCGTTCGTGATCACTTCCCAGTTCTTCGAATCGATTGGAATGCGCGTCTCGTCCAGCGCCGGCCTCATATTCTCCGGCAGCTGGTCGGGAAATGCGACGTGCGGCCGCCGCAGCACGCCTCCGCTCGTGATGGCCCCGATGGCGCGCATCAGCTGTACAGGCGTGGTCGCCACCGCGCCTTGACCGATGCCTACCGAGATCGTTTCGCCCGCAAACCACTTCTGCCTGAAATTCTTGATCTTCCACTCTTCCGATGGGATAACGCCGGAGACTTCCTGCGGCAAGTCGATCTTGGTTTTCTGCCCGAGTCCGAAAGCCGTGGCGTACTGCGCGATCCTGCTTATGCCAAGCCGTTCCGCCAGCGTGTAGAAATACGTGTCGCACGACTGATAGATAGCCTTGCTGATATCGGTTATGCCGTGCGTGCGATGCTCGGCTACCACCCAGCATTTGAAGTAGCGCCCGTAGAAGTTCGCACCGCCGCCACAGTTCACGTTCAGGTTCTGTGCTATGCCTTCCTGCATGCCGGCGGTCGCCATCACGATCTTGAACACCGATCCCGGCGCCAGCTGCGCCTGGATGGCCTTGTTCAGCAGCGGCTTCGCCGGATCAGTGACAAGGTCGTTCCACTCCTTGCGCGTGATCCTTATGGCAAAGGCATTCGGGTCGAAAGTAGGCCGGCTCACCATGGCCAGAACTTCGCCGTTGCGCGGGTCCATCGCGACGATTGCGCCGCTTCTGTCGCCCAGTGCTTGTTCCGCCGCGATCTGGACATCCAGATCGATGGTCAGCGTCAGCGATTTGCCGGGTTGCGCCGGTGTTTCGCTCATCACGCCCACTTCTTTGCCGCGGCTGTTCACGATCGCGTTGCGCGAACCGTTCTTACCCATCAGCCAGTCGTTGTATTGGCGCTCGACCCCGCTTATTCCCACGATATCGCCCTGGTTATAGAACTCGTATGCCGGCTGGTTCAACATGTCTTCGCTGACTTCGCCGACATAACCGATGGCGTGCGCCATAAACCCGTTCTTGGGATAAAGTCGCCTGTGGGACATGATGGTGTCCAGTTCAGGCAACTCGTTGTGGTGCGACTCGATGAACGCGAGTTCGTCGGGGGTTATGTCGTCCTTGAGAATCAACGGCTGATAAGAGGGCGCTTTGGAGAATTTCATTATCCGGTCCCGCACCTCTTGCCCATCCATGTGCAGACCAGAAGCGATTTTGTCGGCGTCGTCGAGCAGGTTGCGGGTCTGGTCTCGCAAAAGAAGGGCCGAGAACGACGGATAGTTGTCTACGATCGTTCTTCCTTCGCGGTCAAGTATGCGGCCGCGCGGGGCAAGCAGGGGTATCTGCCTGATGCGGTTCTGTTCCGCCAGTTTCGCGTAGTACTCGTTACCGCCTACCTGCAAACGCCACAGTCCGTACCCGAGCACGAGGAATATCGCCAGTATCACGTACTGAACGATCGCCAACTTGTACTGCGAAACTTTATCGTCGCGAGCGAACACCGTAGCCGCCTGTTTTCAAGCCCGCGTTGCACTCGCGCGCTCGCAAACCTGGTCCGGGCAACCCTGGCCTGTGCTCAGCACGTGCAATCGCCCAAACTGCACAGTCACTTAGACGCGCAGCATAGGTCCTGAGTTTCGCGGCTGGGTTCCCGTTGAACTTGCATTCAGTTTAGCAGGATTGCACTACTGCATCGAGATTGCCAGGGCGTTATTTGTACCTGAGGCTCACTGAGGTACATGCCTGAGCGGTGCATAAAGCGCCGTGATCCCGACCGGTGCCGCTGTTGCCCGCGGAGTGGAAGGACCCGCATCTGCTCGAGCGCAGCGAGGACCCCCATCACCTCAACAGCGTTGTTGCCGTAGAGGTTCCTCGTCGCCTCGCTCCTCGGAATAACAACGTTCGAGACAGCACAGGCTCTTGGTGGGGAAAAGCGTCAGAACAGGTGGGATAGCGAATAAATTCAGACACTCTAACCACAGCAAATGCAGGGGCGGCTCCACAGCGGCTTCATGGGTTGACCGTCCTGAGATCGTGCTTTAGAATCAATGATTCAGTTCAATGGCAAATTTTTTTTGAGGGATAGAGTCAGGAGTTTATGGCAAATCATTTTTCGGCTTTGAAGCGCGCCCGGCAAACCGAGAAGCGCACTGCTATCAATCGCGCGAACAAGTCGCGCCTGCGCGTCGCGTTGCGTGGTTTCCGGGAAGCGGTCGCTGCCGGTAACACCGACACTGCGGAAAAGCAGTATCGCTCCGCCGTCTCGATGCTCGACAAGGCAACGCAGAAGGGCGTCATCCACAAGAATACGGCGTCGCGCTACAAATCGCGCCTGAACGCCCGCCTCAAAGCTGTCGGCCAGAAGTAAGCTGTTTGAGAATTCCAAAGGCAAGCCTCTGCGGCTTGCCTTTGCTGTGTTTTCACTTGTAACAGCTTCAACGCTTCCAGCACGCCGCTAACGGCGCATGACTTGTTCTGTTCCCTTCTCCTCAATCCCGAAATCGTTCAGAAGAACCCGTCTCCTCTCGTCGGCGGCAACTTGCCGCTCTGTTCTGGTTCCCCGCTCTGTGACGATCAGCCTGTCGTCCGAAAGCGTTATGCGCCCGAACTCTGTCACGCGGGTGCATACGGTGGTTCTGGTGAAATGCGAATCCGGCGATGTCTGGTGCCATACGCACATTTCGGCAAAGTCCTGTAGCTTTCGCGGAATAAGCGTGAAGACGTACTGCAGCTGCCATTCGGCATCCTTCTGTTTTCGCCGCATTAATGCCCAATCTCCGTCGTGAGAGAGCAGCTGATAACCGACCCCTGCCTGCACGGATTCGTAGCCGTCTTGGAGCCTGAGCGGTTCGAGGAAGCAGTCGCCGAAGCCGACGTCGGCCAGCCACGGACCTTCAACATCCACAAGCAAGGCCAGGTGATCGAACTCGGGACCAAGCTTCTGTTCTTTCCCGGCGACGCGGGCAGAGAGCAGGGTGACGTCGTATCCGAGAGATCGCAGCAGTTGGGCAAAGAGGCCGTTCAGTTCGTAACAGAAACCGCCTCGCCTCCTCGCGACGATTTTCTCAAACAAGCGCTCCTGATCGAGCCCGATAGGACGCCCCAACTGAATATCAAGATTCTCGAAGGGAACAGCCTTGAGGTGAGCGACGTGCAATGCGCACAAGAAGCTCAGTGTCGGTTTTGTCGCACCGTTGTAGCCGATACGGTCTAGGTAGGCAAGAACATCCACGGTTCGTAGGATTCAGGCCGTCTGGCGAACGTCGCAGAAAAGGGATGACTCAGACGGGCAGCAGCTGTTGCTCCCAATCCGCAGCGACCATCGGCGCCTCTGAACTGAGGTCCAACACCAGTTTCTCGAGAATGAAACGCTTGCTCGGCGGGTTCGACCTGAGTGCCAGGTCCGCCCGAGCGATCAGCCTCAAGCCGCGCGTCAGGTCTCTTCGAGACTTGAAGCGTCGCGCCTGCCGGATGACGTCTTCGGCTGCAAATGGCGGCACGCGAAATCCCTGCCACAGCACCTGCCACAGCGCTCGCGAATCACGCACGTTCTTCTCGGCGATGACCAGCATCTGGCGATACGTCTTTGCCAGCATGTAAAGGTGCCCGATCGCCGCCTCGTCGCCGTCTCCCGTGGACAGCATAGCCTCCAGCACTTCCAGCGCCTTGGTCCGGTTCTTCGCCGAGATCGCGTCCGTCAATTCGTAGAGCGACCGCTGTTTCGCCGCGAGCACCATCGTTTCAACGTCGCCCAGCGTGATCCGTTTCTTGTCCCCTACGTAGAGCGCCAGTTTTTCCAGTTCATTGGCGATCATCATCATGTCGCCGCCGAGCGAATCCACGAGTTCGCGCGCGGCATCGCTCTCAACTTTCACGGACTGCGCCGAGGCGGTATCCATAACCCAGCGCATGGCCTCGCTCTCTTCAACCCGCGCCAGTTCGACGATTCCACAATACTGCCCGAGCGTCTCGCGTATACGCTCGTAACGATTCTTGTCGTCCAGTTCCATGCGCCGCAGGTCGGCGGGAATATTCACATGGTCGGCGATGAAGACTATCAGCGCGTCAGGGTTCGGGTTTGAGCAATATTCCTCAATCGCAGCGAATTCGCTGTCGTGAGAGCCTCGCCCGTACAAAAGCTTGACTCCGCGGACGAAAAACACCTGGAACGGCGCCATCAGCGACGGCGTCCGCGCCCGGTCCAACACCTCGGCCAAGTCGCTCTCGGCCAGATCCATTTCGTACAGGCTGAAGTCGCGCATCTCGGGCGGCACAAGGTAACGCAGGACAGCCTCGCGGCACTGCTTGCGGAAAAAGGCTTCGTCGCCGACCAGGACGTAGGCCGGCTTAAGCTTTCGCGTCTTTACGTCAGAAACGAACCGCTCGGTGGGCGCGAAGCTCCGCATTCAGTACGCCTCCAGCAGATTGCTTACCAGCGTGCGCGCGAATTGCGTCGAAAGGCGCTGCATCGCGGGGCCTTCTTCCTGGAAAAAACTGGAAAGTTCACGCGATACCTGGTACTGGTCGCGGAAGGTGTAGTTCTGATTATCGAAGATCGCTCTGCCCCGCCTGTCTACCAGCGACACGCGCATGGCGATCGTAACCAGCACGGTAGATGCGCGGCCTGTCTGTGAATCGAACGTGACCGGCGAGATCTGCACCGACGTGACGAATCCGCGCAGAGTGGCGTCGGCATCAGGTTCCACCTGGTCCACTACCCGGTAGCGCGTACGTGTGATCAGTTCTCGCACCACCGCTTGCGTCAGCAGTTGCTCGAGCTTGTACTGTTGGGTCTGGTTTACGAAGGCGGGCACCGCGATTGTCTGGATCGACTGTGGCAGCCGGTTCGTTTTCCCAGCCACGCGGTAGCCGCAACCGGTCAGGCTCACGCCGAGTATGAGTACGGCGCCGGCTAAGCACAAGCACAAGGGCCTCATTGAACTTTGCCTTTGGGACGCGCTGCTCTCATGGTCTCTGCACACGACACTGCCGTTGCGGCGCTGATCCTGAGATTGTCGGCAGCCGCCCACAACCAGATCCCTTCCTCGCGCTGCGCATCGCGATGAACAGAGAGCAATACGCCGTCCTGCCCTGCTGCATTCACGTTGCTTGGCGAATCATCTGCAGTGTTCGTCAGGGTCACATGGTCACCTGCCAGCACCGCCTCGAAATCGTCGCTTGAGGGTGGCTTCTCCAGCTCAATGTATATGGAGAACGTGTGGCCATGGAAGCTCGGACCATGCAACAGCATCAGCGATGGCACGGTCACCGCGCCGCCGGTGATGTTGTCGAAGTGCCGCATGATCCGTTCCTCGACCGTTTCCATCGACGGCTGCGAACTCTCACCGAATTCGGAAATGATGTTGAATGCAACCTGTTGATCGAAGACTTTCTTTGGCAACTCGCGGAAGGACAGCAGATTCACGGTCTGCTCGTGCAGTTCGTCCATGCCGCGACGCCCGTGCTCCGACGCCGGTTCAATCACCGTTGCCGCCACCGTACGAATCTTCCCTATTCGTCCTGCCCTCAGCAGCAGTAGTGCGAGCACCTGCGCAACCGGATGCGCCGTCACTACCGGCGCAGGCTGCAACTCCGGAGCTACCTGCCTGTTCAGTTCCCGCTCGAGCCACGGCGACCTCACGGTCGCGCCCGCCTCGTTCTCCAGGGCATAGGAAAGGTCGATAATGGCGCTCCCCGCGTTACGGGCCATGTGCCAGTTCGCTTTCGTAAAGCTCTCGTCGGAGGCGAAGAACGCAAAATCAACGTGCTCGAACTGCTCCCGGTTGACTTTCTGCACGAACGTCATTTCGTCGCCCACGGCCTCGAGTTGCCCGAGTGATTCCTCGTCGTCCAGCAGGCGTACGTCTCCCGGGAAGTTACGCTCGTTCAGGACGTCGGCCACTTCCTTGCCCTTCAAAGTGCCCGCGCCCACGATGGCTACACGAAACAAGCCAGAATTCATTGGAGTTCAGAGGCTTCCTTATATGTAGGCGGTGCTGGGGGGCTCGGCCGGCGGAACACAAACAGCAACCTCGCCACCACTCCCGACAGCATGTATGCCAGCGCCAGGAAAAACAACACGTACTGCGAGAATACCCAGATGGCCGCGATCAAGCCACCCAGCAGAATGATCACGTGAAAAGGATGCCGATGCCGCAGATCGATGTCTTTGAAGCTATAGAACCGCCATGTGCTGACCATCAGGAATCCAGCCGCAAAAACAAACACAAGCCAGATTGCCGACTCCCACCATGCTGTGAGGGGCACCCCTTCAGCGAAGTGAACGACTGCCGCAATCACACCCGCGCCTGCGGGAATCGGCATCCCCACGAAGTACTTTCTGCCCGGGCGTCCCGGATTCGAGGGTTGCGGATTCTTCTGGATATTGAAACGTGCCAGTCGCGCCGCCCCGGCGATCAGGAACAGGAACGTGCAAACCGCTCCCAGCTGGATCAAACGCGTGCGCACGTCGGGATACATGGTGACCGGCAGCAGCCGAAAACCCCACATCCATGCGAGTATGGCCGGCGCCAATCCAAATGTGATCACATCAGCCAGTGAGTCCAACTCACGGCCGAAATCACTGGTTGTATTCGTCAACCGCGCGATTCTTCCGTCGAGCCCATCGAATAAAATAGCGAACCCGATCGCCTTCGCTGCCAGGTCGAAATGCCATGGCTCGGCAGCCGTCCCGGAAATCGTCTGCGATATCGCGTAATAGCCCGCGGCGATGTTCAGGCTGGTGAAGACCGACGGCAGGATATACATCCCCTTCCGAAATCGTCGGTGAGAACGTCGTTGATCGGGTACGTCGTCTCGCCGTCGCAGCGGACCTGCAAAGTCCATCATCTTTCTCCGTCCCGATCTCGCGTAGCGCTTCGCGAAGTCGTTATCAGTTCGGGCTTGAGCGGCCGGTGTGCGATGATACTTGAACCTCCGCGAACTCTGTCGCCGACTCTCACTCTCACCTCGGCACCGGCGTCGCAAACCATGTCGGTACGCGATCCGAACTTGATCAATCCGACCCTCTCCCCGCGCTCGACGCTGTCACCCACCTTCTTGTTGAACACGATCCTACGCGCCAGAAGCCCTGCGATCTGCTTGAATACGACCGTCTGCCCTTCTCCCTCGACGGTGACAATATTCTGCTCATTCTCTTCGGCCGAGATTGCTCCCATGGCGTTGCCGAACTTACCTCTGCGGTATTCCACCTTCGTGATCACGCCCGCAATAGGCGACCGGTTCACGTGTACATCGAACACGCTTAGAAAAATGCTTATCCTCTTCCGTGGAACCCCGTCCACCTCGATGGTGGCGACATCCGTAACCTTGCCGTCGGCCGGGGAAACCATGAGGCCCGCATCCGCCGGAATCTCCCGCCGCGGATCGCGAAAGAACCACACGAAAAAGGCGCCGACAAGCAGTGGCACTAACGACCACGCCGGCGAGGCCAACCACCCCACCACTATGGCCGCCGCCAGCATCCCAAAGCCGTAATAGAATCCGTCCTTTACCATGGATAACCAATTATAAGCGCCAGCCCTGCATCCGTTTAGACTCAATTCTCCCGCATAAACACAAGGCCCCCGGCACACCGGCCGGGGGCCGAAAAATCGCTACGGAAACTAGGCGACCTGATTGTCCTGCTTGAACTGTCGTTCCAGCTGTTGCATCTGGTCTTTAAGCCTCAATTTCAGCTTCTTCAGCCTTACTTCTTCCACCTTCTCGTCATCGGAAAGGTATCGTTTCGTGGCGAGTGAATCGAGTCTTTGGGAATATTGCGCGTGCTCCTGCGCCAGGCGACGAAATTCCTCGTTGCTGGCAATCAGCATGTCGCGTACCTGAGATGCCATCCAGTACATCCCTCCTGGTTAGTGCTGGAACTGAACAACGCTACCACACGGACTGTACTGCTTCAATCCCCATCTGGTGCATCATTTTCGGTGCACTCGCATCTATACAGCAATCCGTGTTCTTCAGGACCGCTGTAGTACCCCGTTCGCCGGCCCGCCTCGGCAAATCCGCACTTCTCATACAGACTCCGTGCCGCCACATTCGACTCGCGTACTTCGAGAAGTACCGCCGTCGCGCCTGCCTTGTGCGCTGCCGAAACCAGTTCCCTGACCAACCTGGTACCTATGCCGCGCCGCGTGCACTCCTCGGCCACCACAACGTTCTCGATCTCCCACTCCTCGCAAACCGCATTCGCCACGATGAACCCGGCCAGGCCGCGCGCTTCCTTCATCACCAGCGCCACTCGCGGCACGCCACCCAGCTCGAATATGCGCCTGTAATCCTCTTCACGCCAGTGCGCAGCCGTACCGGCCGCGCTCTCAAGCGCCATCATGCCGGAAATATCCTGCGACGTTGCCTCGCGGATTTCGTATTCGGTTCGCAGGCTCATCATTCAATCCGGAGTTGTTGCTGGCTCGAGAAACTGGTTTCAGAAACTCGGCTTTGAGAATATTTCCGCGTCTGATCGCCGGATATAGTTCGCATCCAGATCTTCGATACTGACCACCTCGCCTGCCAAAATCTTCAGCAGGCCAAGCCGCGCATACTCGTCGGCCCTCGGCCGGTCAGCTTGCATCACCTTCAGGTGAAAGCGCGCCAATTCCGCGATGTCCTCATCGGGCGTGATCAGTTGCGCCCCCGGGTGGTTCTCCATGTACTGAGCAAAATCCAGCTGCGTCATCAGGGCCTCGCGTATGCACTTTGCCCTGCCGCCGACCACCTTATACTCTCCCACAAAGACTTCCTTGCGAGCCGCATCCACGGCGCTGACCACCGAGCCGTCGGCGTGCGATGCTGCTGCCGCGAGCGCCTCCAGGACACTTACGCTTGCGATCCGTCCGCCCAGCACTTCCGCGAATCCTTTCACCGCTGACAATCCCACCCGCAATCCGGTGAAAGATCCCGGCCCGGAGGCCACCGCGAATCCCTGCAGCGAACCCTTGTTCAGTCCATGATGTTCCAGCATCGCCGCAACTGCCGGAACCAACTGGCTGGAGTACGAGCCCCCCGTGAGAGCCACGACTTCGAGCACCTCGAACGACCCGCCATCCCCCTGTGCCAGTGCAACGCTGCCTTCGCGGCCTGAAGTATCCACGCCCAGGATCACCACTAGCTGACCCCCTGCGGCTGGTCCTGGCACAACTCCAGCAATACGCCCCCGGAGCTCGACGGGTGTACGAAAACGTAGGCGTGTCCACCCGCGCCGGTCCTGATCTCATCGGATATGAAACGCGTGCCCGCAGCTTTCATCCTCTCCACCGTTTCCACCAAGTTGTCCACGTGCAGCGCAACGTGGTGCAAACCCTCGCCACGCTTTGCCAGGAACTTCGCTATGGGCGAATCATCCGCGGTAGGCTCCAGGAGTTCGATCCGGCTCTCGCCCACCGGCACCATGGCCAGCTTCACCTTCTCGCCCTCCACGGTTTCCTCGTGCAAAACTTTCATGCCAAGCTCTTCGTAGAACTTTTTCGCCGCCGCCAGCGACTTCACCGCGATCCCCAGATGATCGATCGTATACATTACGTCCCCTATACTTCGGATGACCCAACTCTTATGTCGGCCTGAAAGCATATCGGCCCGAGAGAACGTCCCTCATGCCGGACGGAAACGCTGCGGCACAGTCAAAGGACCTGAATTCGCTCGCACGGCACCTATTTCTTTATCAGGGCGCCCACTATCTCTTCCACCAGCGAATACGGATCGCGCTGATGCTGCGCAATTTCCGCTGCATACCGCGACGCTTCGCCATTGGCCATGTGCTCGCGCATTACCCGCTCCATGAGTGTGTCGCGCAGCATCTCCAGCAGACGCTCACGCCAGTTTTCCGCACGCTTCTTCTGCGCCAGAGCGTTCTGCTGGATGAATGCGTAATACTTCGAAATAGCGCCCGCAAGCTCCGCAACGCCCTTTCCCTCACTCGCCACCGTCTTCACGATAGGCGGCGTCCAGTTATCGGCCCGCGAGGCGAGCGACTGCATGGCCCTGATCTCACGCTCGACTCGTTCGGCGCCGTCGCGGTCACTCTTGTTGATCACGAAAATGTCCGCGATCTCCATGATGCCGGCCTTGATCGACTGGACGTCATCTCCCATGCCGGGCACCAGTATGACCACCGTGACATCGGCCAGGCGCACGATGTCCACCTCGTCCTGGCCGACTCCAACGGTCTCTATCAGGATCACGTCGCGCCCGCTCGCGTCGAGCACGGTGGCTACATCGGCAGTCGCACGGGCCAAGCCTCCCAGCGAGCCTCGCGTGGCCATGCTGCGGATATAAATTCCTGGGTCCGCAAAGTGAGACTGCATCCGGATGCGGTCGCCGAGGATGGCGCCTCCGGTATAGGGACTCGTCGGATCCACGGCAATGATGCCGACCGTCTGGCCGCTCTGGCGGAACTCGCGCGCCAGTTGATCCACAAGCGTGCTTTTCCCTGCACCCGGCGAACCAGTCAGCCCGATGACTCGGGCACGGCCACTGTGCGGAAACAGTCCCTTTAAAAGTTCGAGTGCGCCTTTGTCGCGGTTCTCGACCGTGGTAATGGCGCGCGCCAGCGCACGCGTGTCCCCGGCGCGCACACGCTCGATCAGTGGATTGGAGCCGTCGTTCAAGCCTTCTCCCGCGTCAGACCCGTCAGTATAAACGACTGCCAAATGACACGGGCACGCCGCGGGCGTGCTGCTCACCTTCCGTTCCGATGCTGCTACTTGGCCGCGCCTGTCCCTTGCTCCTGCCTTACAAAGTCCTCCATCACTGCCTTTCGCAGCAGGTCAGGTGGCAACAGACCTTGCGCCAGCAGGAAGTCATGGAACCGCCGCGCATTGAACTTGGCCCCCAACTGCTTTTCTACATCTCTGCGCAGGTCCAGCAGTTTGGAGTACCCGTAATAATACGAAGTGGCCTGCCCGGGGGCCGCGAACGTATATCGCTCCACTTCCTGCTGCGCCATGGCATCTGAGAGCACAACGTCGTTCATGAGCGTGGCCTTGGCCTGCTCGGGCGTCACCTTGCCCATCTGCAACTCGGGATCAAGAAACATTCTTGCCGTTCTCATCAACCGGTGCTGCAAAGAGATCAGCTGGCCGTCAGCTGGCATGAACGGCTCAAGTATGTATTCGGCGTAGAGGCCCCAGCCCTCCACGTTCGTGCTGTTGAACGCAAATACCGCACGCGCGGTGGAAACGCCGCGCTCCATCATCGAGTCAAACTGCAGTTCGTGCCCCGGCCGCGCTTCATGCGCCGTCAACGTCCATGAGGCGGCATTGAACGTGAAATCGTCATACTTGGTCTTGGCCGCGTTACCATCCTGAGACGGTATGTTCAACGGCAAGACAAAGGCCGCCTGCTCTCCCGTGTTGCCGATGAGTCGCGGGGGATCCAGGTGCGGAGCCGGCACCGCGGCGGTTTCCGCAGCAGACGCCAGCCGGATTCTTGCCGGACGCTGAGGCAATGTCACCAGCTTTTCCCTCCGGATGATCTCCTCGATCTCCTTGAGCCGCGCCTTGTAGTGAGGCAGGATCGCATCTCCCACCAATTGATCCTTCTTAAGGGCACGTATGACGTCCCGGTAATCCGTTGCCGGGATGCCGTGCTGCTTTGCAACCTTCGGCGCGAGCTTTTGCATTTGTGCCTGAACATCACTGAAAGCGGCGTGCGCCATTGTCACCAGTTGCTCAGGAGTGGCATCCACGCCCACGGTCTGCAGCTGATACTCGTACTCTTCGGCGGGCAGGCGGAAATCCGCGCGGGCTTTCGGCAGAACTTCCTTGCGCAGGAACTCGTCATAGCCAGCCATCTGCTGCTTGAGCTTTTCGTACGCCTCTTGGTATCCGGGAATCTTGTATTTTTCAAAAAGCTGCCCGATACCCTCCATGAAGAAAGCGCTGTTCGAGAGGTCCTTTTCCAGTTCTGCTTTCGCCGGACCCGTCCGTCCCGGCTTCTCGCTCTCGCGCGTTCTCGCTTCCGCCAGTGCAATGATCGGCTCGTATCCAGGCTCGAGGCCCGCGTACCGGCGCAGGCGGGTCATCGCTTTGAGCCTCCGCTCCGGCGGCACCTGATCGTCCAGCAGGCTGTGCATGCTGGCGAAGACCAGCCGACTGATATTGAAGTAGTCGATGTGGTATTTTTCCGATATCTCACTGCCGCGCACCTGGTCGTTGGCCGCCTTCACCAGGATCTCGATATCCTGACGAACAGCCGGGTCTTTCTCCGATGCCAACTGCCCATGTATCTCGTCTCGTGCCTCGATCACGGCGGCCCGGAAGCGCTTCTGGAAGTCCGGCTTCAGATCGATGACTTGTTCATCTACGCTCTCAACCCCGAACTGGCTCGCCGCCTCCGGGTTGAACCGGGCCAGCACGTCGAGCAACGGCTTGGCCAATTCATTGCTCCGCGCCACCCACGCGGTTGCTTTCGGTTCTTCGCCTGCACTCATTGTGCTAACCACGAGCAACACCCCGAGCGCCAGGTGCGCCAATCTGCCTCTCCACATACAGCTCCTTGTACTTTGAATGAATTTGGGTCTTCGGGCACACGCCTAGATAGACGTATCAGGGGCGAAATTGACTACTCAAAAGTGCCTTCTGTGGCCCAATATTGACGGCTGAGGGCTGACGGCTGTTTTGTGGGATCCCCAGCAGCAATTAGTCTTTCAGCAGCTGCCGCGCAATCACCAGTCGCTGTATTTCGCTGGTCCCCTCGCCTATCGTGCACAGCTTCACATCGCGATAGAACTTCTCCGCCGGGTAGTCCTTGATGAATCCGTATCCGCCATGAATCTGCACTGACTCGTTGGCGCACTTTACGGCAACCTCGCTGGCAAACAGCTTTGCCATCGAGGACTCCAGCGTTGTCTTCAGACCGTCATCCTTCATGGAAGCCGCGCGCAACGTGAGCAGCCGCGCGGCATCGATTTCCGTCGCCATATCCGCCAGCTTCCACTGGATCGCCTGGAACTCGCCGATGGCCTTGCCGAACTGCTTTCGCTGTTTCGAGTACTTCAGGGCCGATTCGTACGCTCCCTGCGCCATGCCAAGCGAAAGCGCCGCGATCGAGATCCGACCACCGTCAAGCACTCGCATCGCGTCTATGAATCCATCGCCCTCCTTGCCCAGCAGCGCAGAGTCCGGCAGAAAACAATCCTCAAAAATAAGTTCTGAGGTGTCACTGGCGCGCAGTCCCAGCTTGTTCTCCTTCTTTCCCGGGCGGAAGCCCTTCGTGTCCTTCTCCACGACGAATGCCGACAACCCATGAGTGCCGGCCGTCCTGTCCGTTACCGCCAGCACAACCAGCACGTCAGCGTAGTGGCCGTTAGTGATGAATGTCTTGGTTCCATTCAGCACCCAGCCCCCGCGCTGTCGAACGGCGCTCATCCGCGCCGAACCAGCGTCCGAACCAGATCCCGGCTCAGTCAGGCCCCAAGCGCCGATGAACTCTCCCGTCGCTAGCTTCGGCACGTACTTTCGCTTCTGTTCTTCGTTCCCCGCCAGGAAAATATGGTTGGAACAGAGAGAAGTATGCGCAGCCACGATGATTCCCACCGATCCGTCCACGCGCGAAAGTTCCTCGATGGCGATGACGTACTCGACGTAGCCCATGCCCGATCCGCCGTATTCGCTCGGAAAGACCGTACCCATAAGCCCAAGCTTGCCAAGTTCCTTGATCGTCTCCAGCGGAAAATGTGCCGCTTCGTCCCACTCCATTACGTGTGGCGCAATCTCACGCTCGGCAAATTCGCGCACCATCTTCCGAAGTTGTTGCTGTTCTTCGGTGAACTGGAAGTTCATGCGGCTGCTCTCGCCAATGCTGTTGGCGGATACTGTTGCCATCGTGTCCCTCGCAGAATTGAACTTGGAAACGTGCGCCCGGAAGTGGTGAACACGTCGGTTCCGTTCATCCGCCATCCGGCCCCTGGACCCTGCATATCAGGAAAGCTTATGGAGCTATAAACGCAACTTTGGTGAGATGCAGGCGCCAATACTTAGGTCTCAGAAAGACTGAGTCGACGGGCTGCACGACCCTTTCCGACACGTCGTCCTGAGATGTGGCCTCTCGCGCTGTCATCCCGAGTTACGTGTCCGAACACATGCTCGGCGCACCAAAACAAAAAGCCCGAACGTTCACCGTTCGGGCTGGCTGCAATAATCGTGTTATCGACGATCCTTACTCTCCGGTGGTCCGGTTGTCTTGATCGCCAGAACGATACCGGCCGTTGCGCCGCCTGCCACGGCAACAGTCTTGAAAACTCCGCCTGCGCCCTGGCCTGCACCCGGTAGCGGAACCGCGCCGCCCTTCTTTTTCTTCTTCTTTTGCTGCGGCCCGGGAGCCTGCGGCTCGTCAGTCGTCTGGGTGCTGCCTTCCTGCACCACTGTATTGGTCTCGCCGTTATTGACCATCAGCGCGCCACGCTCTGCTGCGATCGTCACGGCGCCATCGAGCATCGCTACCTGGAACCGGGCGGTGCCATTCGTGGCCGGTGAAATCGTCAGGCCGGCAACCTTCGCTGCCATGCCGTTGCTCGTATTGATCTCCACCTGGCCTGCATTCAGCTCGACCGACTTCCCGGAGTACATCAGGGCCGAATTGGACGGGAGAACGATGGTTGATCCGGGCATCGAGATTCTCGCAGCTGAGCTGTCAGCGGTGCGAATCTTGTCTCCGGCAAAAACGGCGGCTGTGCCTGCCGCCCCCGTGCCGTTTACCACTACTGCGCCGGAGCTGTACATCATTGCATTCGTGCCGGGATCAGCAAGCATCATGGACGCGGAAAACGTAACGACCAGAGCCCATACTATTAGCGTCCGTACATTCCCCATCTACAAACCCCCTGTCCGCCTAATGTTAGCTGCATGAAAATTCAGAGTCAATGAATTTGAGTGCACGTCGCCGGCGCGCTCTTACGCAGGTAACCCATCACTACAGCATTCGCCCGATATAAGAAAAGGGCCTACCAATTCGAGTAGATCGGCAGGCCCTGATTTCGCTTTAATGTTGTTCTACAACGAACTCATGTTCGCCAGGAACTGTCCATTGTTCGGCGTCTTGCTCAGCTTGTCGATGAGCAACTCCATCGCCTCGACCGGCGACAAGGGGTTCAGCACCTTTCGCAGCACCCAGATGCGCGCCAGGTCTTCCTTGGGGATCAACAGTTCTTCCTTACGCGTACCGGAGCGCTGAATGTCGATGGCCGGGAACACGCGCTTATCGACCAGCTTCCTGTCCAGAATGATTTCGCAGTTGCCGGTGCCTTTGAACTCTTCGAAGATCACGTCGTCCATGCGGGACCCGGTGTCTACGAGGGCCGTTGCGATGATGGTCAGCGATCCGCCTTCCTCGATGTTGCGGGCCGCGCCGAAGAACCGCTTCGGGCGCTGCAACGCGTTCGAGTCCACGCCGCCGGAGAGCACCTTGCCGCTGGGCGGAACGATCGTGTTGTAGGCACGCGCCAGTCGCGTGATGGAGTCCAGCAGGATGACGACGTCGCGCTTGTGCTCGACCAGTCGCTTGGCTTTCTCGATCACCATTTCCGCGACCTGTACGTGACGGGCCGCGGGCTCGTCAAACGTGGACGAGATGACCTCGCCCTTCACCGAGCGTTGCATGTCCGTAACTTCTTCCGGACGTTCATCGATGAGCAGAACTATGAGTACTACTTCAGGATGATTGGTCGTGATGCTGTTCGCCACGTTCTGCAACAGCATGGTTTTGCCGGTACGAGGCGGCGACACGATGAGTCCGCGCTGCCCCTTGCCGAGCGGCGTCAGCAGGTCCATCACTCGGGCGCTGACGTTTTCCTTGACCGTTTCCAACTTCACCCGCTCCTGCGGATAGAGCGGCGTCATGTTGTCGAACAGGATCTTGTTGCGCGCTTCTTCTGGCGACTCGAAGTTTACGGCTTCTATTTTGACCAGCGCGAAGTACTTCTCGCCTTCGTGGGGAGGACGCACCTGTCCGCTGATGGTATCGCCGGTCTTCAGGTCGAACTTGCGTATCTGCGAGGGAGAAACGTAGATGTCGTCGGGACCGGGCAGGTAGTTGTAGTCAGGGGAACGAAGGAAACCATAGCCGTCAGGCAGTATTTCCAGCACACCCTCGGCAAAGATGTGCCCTTCTTTTTCGCTCTGTGCTTGAAGGATCTTGAAGATCAAATCCTGCTTCCGCAGGCCGCTGGCGCCGGGGAGGTCCAGCGATCGAGCTATGCGGGTCAGCTCTTGTATGTTCTTTTCTTTCAGTTCTGCAATCGTCATGTTCACCTACGGGATTATCAAAAGGAGGGTCGGAAGGTGGCTCGACTCCACGCAGGACCGGGGAGCCAGCCTCGCCTTTCGCGCCGCCGGGGCGCGGCGCTAGGCGCGGGCGTCAAGCCGCCCGTCGCTGCGCCTCACTGTACGTTTCCGGCTCCGCGTAGACTTGCTTCCGATCGGAGCTCGCAATCCGGGTCAGCACCTCATTCATTGTTTCCTGAATGCGGGTGTTCGGTTTATGAAACCGCCGAGTTGCCTTGGATGCAAGCTGGCAGAGCATATACCGGTTTTGCATCGTGTGTAAAGCCTCAAATACGAGATCAGAACGCATGTTCAGTTCTCCTGGGAAATTTTCAAAACTTGACCGAACCGCGAACGCCCGGAATTTCAGCGTCCTGATTTTGTCTCAACTTGTTTGAGATTCTCTGTTGAACTGGCCGTAGAGCCGCTCTTCACGGCGGCGGCCTTGAAGTCGATGAGCCTGATTGCTCGGATAAATAGATGCCGAGCACGCTTTCAAAGTTGCACTTTGTGCGAGTCAGTTCGTTCGCCGCAGTTAGTTCGTCCCAGAAAACGCCAGACCAGACTGGGAGAACCCAGCGGCTCGATCTCTACTCGCGTTCGATGAAAACGACGGCGCTGATATCCGTTCCCATTCCCTTGGCAATCTTCTGCGCCGCTTCAACCGTCTCGGCGTAGCGGTTCTCCCGCTTGGCCCTGCTACACGCGGCATGATCATCGTAGGCCGGTCCGAATATCGGCCCCTTTGCCGTGTCCTTCGTCTTGTACTCCCAAGCCTTGCGGCCACTTGCGATAAACTTCTTCGCCTCGTCGTTCGAAACCGTCTGCAAGAACATCTTCACTCCAAAGCCTGGCAACCGAAAAAAACACCTTAGACGTCTCGGCGGTCGGGGTCAAGCATAAATTTGAGCTGTAAGATTCTGGCGCTGAAAGACTTATACCGATGCCACCGCGCCCGGTTGTTGGGCGACTGCTTCGCATCAGGAAGCCAGCCCTCGTCGTCACGGACGCCGCAAACGGAGTCGCCGTAGCTGTCATTCGTGCGCGGCGGTTGTGGAATGTGCCTGCTCTGAACCCTGTTCTGCCGCCTTGTCGGTGCCTTCTTCGGCGGCCTCATGCTTCGGCCCGTCCAGGTACTGGACGATCAGGGATATCCTCCTGTTCGCTGGGTCCTCGGAATTATGGCTGTTTCGCAGGTTCTGATCGGCGTATCCGCGCACCTGTGCAACCTGGTGCTCTCCCACTCCGGCATCGCGCATCATTCGCCGCGCTGCGTTCGCCCGGTCCACAGACAATTCCCAGTTGGAATACGTCGGACTCCCATAGGGCCGCGAATCCGTGTGCCCTTCTATCGACACCCGGTTCGGAAGCTTGCTGATCTCGACCGCGAGCGCCGTCAGCAGTTCCTTCCCGCTTTGATTTGGCGCCGTGTTGCCGACATCGAAGAACGTGCCGGTTTCGGTCTCCAGCATCTCGATCCGCAATCCCTCGGCCGTGACCGTCATCTCGATCTGCTTGCTCAGCCTGTCGAAATTCGCCACCTTCCGGATCGCGTTCTGCAATTGCTCCTTGAGTCGCGGCATGTCGTCCTTCGTAAGAGCAATGGAGTCGCCGGATCCTTCGACGCTGCTGCCGACCAGCTTCGATGTGCCTTTCGGATCCCGGAAATATCCCCCGACCGCTTCCTGCACCTGCTTGCTCGTGATCATCAGCCAGAGCACGATAAAGAGCGCCATCATGGCGGTGACGAAATCGGCATAGGCCACTTTCCATGCGCCACCATGGTGTCCGCCGTGTCCGCCCTTCTTCTTGACGATGATTCTTGCGTCCATTGCCTAAGACGCTCCCTGCACTTCCGCAACAGCGGCAGCATCAACCGCTGTAGCCGAATTCTTGCAGGCCTTCTCCATCTCCAGGAAACTCGGCCTTATGCGGCCCGGAATGGCGCGCCGCCCGAACTCCAGTGCCTGGATAGGAGCGTTCCCTTTGATGAACGACAGCAGCAGCACCCGCAGCACTTGGTGGTATTCGTTCTCCTCGTCGGCAGCCTTCGCCATGTTGGAAGCGACCGGCCCTACGAACCCGTAACAGAGCAGGATGCCCAGAAAAGTCCCAACCAGGGCGGCAGCGACCTTTCGTCCGATCTCTTCCGGAGGCCCGCCCAGCGCTCCCATGGTTATAACCACGCCCAGCACGGCCGCAACAATGCCCAAACCCGGCAACGCGTCGGCCATGGTGCTGAGCGCCGCCACCGGTTGCGTCGCTTCCCTGTGCGACACCTCCATGTCGATGTCCATCATCTGGTCCAGGTCGAACGGGTCGATACCGCCCGTGATGGCCATTCGCAGCGTGTCGCACACAAAGTCACGCGTATGGTGGTCTTTCATGAAAGCGGGATATTTCTTGAAGAGTTCGCTCTGGTCGGGCGCTTCGACGTCCGACTCAAGCGCGAGGAGTCCCTCTTTGCGCGCCTTGTTCAGCAGTTCGTAGCACATCTTCATGGTGTCGACGTATCTCGCCTTGTTGAACGGGGAAGGCTTGAGCGCTCCGAGCACCCCGGCCACGATTTTTTTGAGGATATGCAGCGGATTTGCGATCAGCACAGTGCCGACTGCTGCGCCCCCGATGATCAGCAGTTCAGCCGGTTGCATCAGCACGGCGATGTGACCGTGCTCCAGCAGGTAGCCCCCGACTACCGCCCCCAGAACGACGAGTATCCCGATGATTACGAACATTGCCTATCCGTGCTCGTTGTGCGCACACGTGTGCGACGGAACCGACGGCCCGTTTCCCTGAGTGAAAGGCCGCCCTTGTTCCAATATCGGCAGGTAACCTCGGTCTGTTCAGCTGAAAATTCTTTCCGGGCGGCTGGAAGGCCGAGCCCGCTTATGCCCAGTACGTCCGGTCCAGCGTCCTGTACTGTATGGCCTCAGCGATGTGCTTCGGCTCGATCATTGGCGCGCCTTCCAGATCGGCTACCGTCCGCGCCACCTTCAGTATGCGGTCATGTGCGCGCGCACTAAGCCCCTGTTGAGTCATGGCGCGTTCCAGCAGTCGTTCGCAATCAGTCCCCAGTTCGCAGTGGGTTCGTATCTGCCGCGAGCCCATCTGCGCATTGCAGAATATCTTTTCCCCCGCGGCGGCGAACCTGTTCAGTTGCGTTTCTCTCGCCCGCATGACCCGCTCGCGTATTTGTACCGAGGACTCCGGCACCGGTCCCGCCCCGCGCAGTTCTTTGTAGTTCACCGCCGGCACGTCGATATGTATGTCGATTCGGTCAAGCAGCGGACCCGATATCTTCGATACATAACGCTGGATCATTGGCGGCGTGCAATGGCACTCGCGCGATCGGTCGTTGAAATACCCGCAAGGACACGGGTTCATTGCGGCGATCAGCATGAATCGCGCCGGAAAGGTCAGCGACATGGCCGCACGCGAGATCGTAACGTGACCGTCCTCAAGCGGCTGCCGCATCACTTCCAGCACCGTCCGCGGGAATTCAGGCAGCTCGTCCAGGAACAGCACCCCGTTGTGCGCCAGAGATACTTCTCCGGGTCTCGGCACGGCTCCTCCGCCGATTAGACCGGCATCGGAAATCGTGTGGTGCGGCGACCTGAACGGCCTCACGCCCACCAATCCGGCCCCGGCATCCAGCACGCCCGCCACTGAATGGATCTTTGTGGTCTCCAGCGCCTCCTCGAAAGTCAGAGGGGGCAGGATCGTCGGCATGCGCTTCGCCAGCATCGTCTTGCCCGAACCCGGCGGCCCGATCATTAGAATGTTGTGCCCGCCCGCGCACGCCACTTCCAGGGCACGCTTCGCCGTGTGCTGCCCGCGCACATCGCGGTAGTCGACCGTGAACTGCTGCGCCTCATTCAGCACCGCATCCGGATCAACGCTGACTGGCGCCACGCTGTTGCCGGTATTCAGTAGCTTCACCACCTCCATCATCGACCGGACGGGATACACTTTCACGCCGGCCACTACCGCCGCTTCGCGCGCATTCGCCTCCGGCACAATGACGTTGGGGATTTTCTTCGTCCTGGCCTCGATAGCGATCGGCAGGGCCCCTCTCACCGCCCGCACACCGCCGTCTAGGCTCAGCTCTCCTATGAGCAGATAGTCTGAGACATCCTTTTTGGCCAGCCCGCCGTAGGCGCCCAGAATGCCCAAGGCCATTGGCAGATCGAATCCGGAACCTTCCTTCTTTATGTCCGCCGGCGCCAGGTTCACGGTGATATGTGTGGGGGGAATGTCGTAACCGCAGTTTCGCAAAGCCGAGCGGATCCGCTCACGACTCTCTCTCACGGCCGCATCCGGCAGACCCACCATCATGAAATGATCTTCTGTCTGTTTGATCCCTGAAACATCCACCTCGACGTCAACGATGTTGGCGTCAATTCCGTAAACGGCCGCGCTCAGCGTCTTGTATAACATCGGCTCCCGCAGCGGCATAAGTACTCCGCCGCGCTCTCCTGGGCAAAGTTGAAGAGCGAGTCTAACTGGAGAAACCGGCACAGTTCAGGAAATCTGATTCTTGTTCTGATTTTGTAAATTGCAGGCGCACCCGCGGCGCAGGGGTCACGAGATAGGCGCATCCCATGGCATCCCCGGCCGCGATAAAAAGCTCTAGGAGTCTATCGCTGAAAAGGGGACTCGAGCGAAATGGAATTGCTGCACCATCAGCCCATGCTGAGCGAGGAAGATGGCCAGTACATCTGCAGTCGCTGTGAGCTAATCAATCCAACAAACGAGACACCTTGCATTCCGGTCGATACGAGACCATCGGCCAGGACCGATACGAGTAAGGAAGAGTAGGGCCGCAACATTCTCTCCAGGGAAGGTCGGAAACTCGGCCAGACCTCACCCTACTCTCTCCACGAACTTCACCGCATACAGCGCAATGCCATTGACGTCGTCGTGTATCCCGTGAGCGATCATGCCCGGACGAAGGCTCTTGCGCCCCAGTGCAAGCAGACCGAACATCGCCCCATAGACCGCGATGAGGATCATTCTCGCGCCACCCTGATAGCCGTGCCCAGCTCCGAAGATCACGGCTTGGATCACTACACCTGCGAAGGCACTTCCCGTAAACGCCGCGAACTGCCGTTGCAGGTATCCGCGGAAAATCACTTCCTCGCAGAAGCCCGCGGTCGCGCTTACGCACAGGAAAAGTGCCAGTTCGCCCACGCTGCGCGGCACCATGAATCCAAGCTTTGCCTTTGCGTCAGCCGCCGCGTTCGCATTGGCCAACCCGAGCAGGAAACCAAGTGCTGTGAGTACTGCGAGAGCCGTCAACCAGAAGCCAATCGCGACCGCCACGTCAAGAAAGAATTGGCCCGCCGACGCCCATCGGCCCCCGATCAAGTCCCGCAGATGCACTCCCCGCCGGCGGATTCCTATAACCACAAACCCCACCAGCAGCCACTCCCAGATGATCGTCCCCAAATAGAGGATCAATCTTCCATGTGAGCTCGTAACGTTTTGCTGCCGGCTCGACCCAAGGAAAGACAGTACCAATATGATCGCCAAGAGCACGACCGTATGCAGCACGGGTGCGATCCTCGCACTCTGGCGGTCCCCGGTGGCACGCGCGGGTTCCGTCGGTTGCGGCTCCCGAGTAGCATTTTCAGGCAAGTTCATGTAGTGTTTTCCGTCCGGCCAGCGTCGGAGAAGTGGGGCTTCGGCGCGACGCGATGCCGGTTCACCTAATCATATTAAAGAGGCTATCCAGCCAGGAGGACTCTGATGCCCTCTCTCGAGGATGTATTCATCATTTCCGGAGTGCGCACTCCGATAGGCAAGTTCCAGGGATCGCTGTCCGACTTCTCTGCTCCGCAGCTCGGCGCGATCGTAGTGCGTGAGGCCGTGAAGCGGGCCGGCATCGACCCATCCCAGGTCAACGAAGTCATCATGGGCAACGTCGTGTCCGCCGGACTGGGCCAGAATCCCGCGCGCCAGGCGGCCATCTATGGTGGCATTCCCGCTAACGTCGGTGCAATGACCATCAACAAGGTGTGCGGTTCCGGACTAAAGGCCGTCGCTCTCGCGGCACAGGCCGTTCAGACCGGCAACGCCGAAGTCGTGGTCGCCGGCGGAATGGAGTCAATGACGAACGCCCCTTATCTTCTGCCCCATGCGCGCAAAGGCTATCGCCTCGGCAACAGTCAACTCGTTGACTCGATGGTCCATGACGGCCTCTGGGACATCTACAACGATTACCACATGGGCAACACCGGCGAGAACGTCGCCGAGAAGTACGGCATCACCCGCGAAGAACAGGACGAGTACGCCGTAAACTCGCACCTCAAAGCCGTCGCGGCTATGAAAGAATGCCGCTTCAAGGCCCAGATTGTTCCAGTCGAAATTCCGGCCAAGAAGAAGGGCGCACCGCCCATCATTTTCGACAAGGACGAAGGCCCTCGCGAGGACACCAGCGCCGAAGCGCTGCGTGCGCTTAAGCCGGCGTTCAAGAAAGATGGCACGGTTACCGCCGGCAATGCTCCCGGCGTAAACGACGGAGCCGCTGCCGTGGTCGTGACCGGCGCTTCAAAGATGAAAGAACTCGGTGCCAAGCCCATGGCCCGCATCGTGGCTCAGGCCACCAGCGGTGTCGAACCAAAGTGGGTGATGATGGCCCCGGTCGACGCCGTCCGTCAGATCTGGGACAAGACCGGGTGGAAGAACGAAGACGTTGACCTCTACGAGTTGAACGAGGCTTTTTCGGTCCAAGCGATCGCCGTCGCCCGCGAACTCGGCCTTTATCTCAACAAGGTCAACGTAAACGGCGGTGCCGTTGCACTTGGCCATCCGATCGGTGCCAGCGGCGCCCGCGTATTGGTTACACTTGTTTACGAGATGATCCGTCGCGACGTTCACAAGGGAATCGCGGCACTTTGTCTCGGCGGCGGTAACGCCGTGGCCATGGCAGTCGAGCGCTGAGCACGTCGCAGCCTATCAGGAAAAACAGCTTCGACTTTCTACACTGTGCAGGGCCACTCGCCACACGTGGCCCTTACCGGCCAACATACCCGGCGGTGTCGCGACGGCCTACGTCGAATAATCGGCGTTGATCCGTACGTACTCTGCCGTCAGGTCGCAGGTCAGCACCGTACTGGACGCCTTTCCGCGACCGACCTTCAGGCTGATTTCGTACCGCGGCTGCAGCATTGTCCGGTGTGCCTTCGATTCGTCGAACTTTGCAGCCTGCCCCGCGCGACACACCAGCTGATCCCCAATGAAAATATCGACTTCCGACGGTTTGACCGGCACCCCGGATCTGCCAACTGCCGCCAGCAGCCTTCCCCAGTTGGGGTCGGCGCCTGCCCACGCAGTCTTTACCAGCATGGAATGCGCCACCGTGCGGGCGATCTTGTCGGCGTTCTTGGGAGTACTCGCGCCATCCACTGTTACCTTCACCACGTGCTTCACGCCTTCGCCGTCGGAGACGATCATCTCCGCCAACTCGGCGCACATTGCCTGCAATGCGTCGGCGAAGACCTTGGCCGGGCGCGGATCACTCAACGAGAATCCGGATACTCCGCTGGCCATCAGCAAGACCGTGTCGTTGGTCGATGTGTCTCCATCGACGGATATGCGATTGAAGCTGGCATCACATGAACCTTGCAAAAGCGCCTTCAAGTGAGGGGCACAGGCGGCAACGTCGGTGAATATATATGCAAGCATGGTTGCAAGGTTCGGATGAATCATTCCCGACCCTTTTGCCACGCCCAGAATTCGCGCTTTCTGTTTGCCGAACACGATCTCGCACGAAACGATCTTCGGACGCGTGTCCGTTGTCATGATTGCGCGGGCGAAGCGGCGAACAGCACTCTCGTCATTCGCCTTTGACTTCAACAGCGTGGGAATGGCACCCAGTACCTTGTCCGTTGGCAGCGGCACCCCGATAATGCCCGTCGAAGATGGAAACACAAACTGCGGAGCGGCACTGAGCGACTTGCCAACGGCGCCGCAGATTTCTTCCGCGGCCTGAAGGCCTTGTTTACCGGTTGCGCAGTTCGCGTTGCCAGCGTTCACTATCACGGCGCGAACCCGTCCGCGCGTTCGTGCGAGATGCTTTTTGCCGACCAGCACAGGCGCGGCAGCCACGATGTTCCTGGTGAAAACAGCCGCCGCCGCCGCCCCCGTCGGAGCTTCCGCCAGCGCCAGATCAAGTTGACCGCTTGCCTTCAAGCCAGCCTTCGCGGCCGAGAAAACGAACCCTGCGGGCACGTGGAGACGCTTCTCAGTTTTGTTCACGTATAGCTCCGGGGATTCGCGTTCTCTCAGCCGGTGGCGCGAGGATGGCGAACGTCGGCACTTCTCCGCGCAGCATCGCAACTTCATCGCATGCGTGAAGGCGCGGGCACATAAGGCAGTCTTTGTAGATCTTGTCGGGAAGCACCTTGCGCTCTACCGTTCGGAATCCAAGGCGGGCAAAGAACTCGGGAATCCGTGTGAACAGGCAAATACCGGTAACGTGCTGATCACGCGCTTCCCTGAGCAGGGCTTCTACGAGCATGCGTCCAGCGCCTTTTCCGCGCACTACATCGGAAACGGTGATCGACCGGATTTCAGCAAGATGCAAGCCGTAAAGGTGCAGAGCACCGCACCCGACAATACGGTTCTCATGCTCCACGACTACAAAGTCGCGGATGTTCTCGCACACATCTGCAAGTGTTCTAGGGAGCAACGTGCCGTCTGTTACGTGGGCCCGGATGAGTTTCTCGATGGCCGACGCGTCGGGCAGCAATGCCTTACGCGCATACATGGTTGGTCTCCAAAATTGGGGCAAGGCGCCGCTTGATACACGCAAGCGATGTCGCTACCCGGGCAGGGGCAGTTCCGCCCTCAACGTCGTGAGCAGCCAGAACGCTTGGAAGCGTCAGGCTGGCATAAAACTCGGAATCGGCCGAGATACCGCATTTCTGAAGTTCCTCGGCGGTCAGATCCTGAAGCTCGCACCCTTTTTCGATCGCCAGGCGCACAGCAGCCCCGATCTGCTCATGTGCCGTACGAAACGGAACCCCGTTGCGTACAAGGTGGCCTGCCGCAGCCGTGGCGTTCATGTTTCCCTTGCTGGCAGCCTCCTGCATCTTGTCGTAATTCAGCTGCATGCTCAGGACGAAGCCTGCTGCGATTCTCAAGATGGCGGCACTTTGTTCTGCGCACGAGAACACGGGCTCCTGCGTCTCCTGCAGGTCCTTGTTGTAAGCGAGCGGCAGCCCTTTCATCGTGACGAACAACTGCGTAGCGCCGGCCATGATGCGAGCAGATTTCCCCCGAATAAGCTCAAGCGAATCCGGGTTCTTCTTTTGCGGCATTGCGCTGCTCCCTGTCGAGTACTGCTCCGGTAGTGTGACGAAGCCGTATTCGGTGCTGGAGAAAAGGATTATCTCCTCTGCCCAGCGACTCATGTGCAGAGCAAGCACGGAGAGTGTGTTCGCGAACTCGATGGCAAAGTCCCGGTCGCTGGTGGCGTCCATGCTGTTTGCGGTCGAACCGGCGAAATCGAGATCGACGGCGATCTGTGCGCGGTCCAGCGGCAGGAATGTGCCGGCAATAGCACCTGAGCCGAGCGGACACACGTTCAGTCGCTTGGCGCAATCGGCGAGCCGGTCGATGTCGCGAAACAGCATCTCTACCCAGGCGAGGAGCCAATGCGCCACCAGCACCGGCTCGGCACGTTGGAGATG